>CANJOI010000113.1 GCA_947475365.1 Fidelibacterota bacterium
GCATATTCGCCATGGCCCCCGACAGGCGCTCCGTCACCTGGTTGCGCGCCCAGTAGATGTCGGTGCCTTCGACGAAATCGATGGTCAGGTCGGCGATGGCGTATTTAGCCATGGAGCGGAACACCGCCTGGCCGGGAATGCCCAGCATCTCCATCTCGATCGGCGCGATCACGCGCGTCTCGACCTCTTCCGGCGTCATGCCCGGCGCCTTCATGATCATCTTCACCTGGGTCTGGGCGATGTCCGGGTAGGCATCGACCGGCAGGCGCAGAAACGCCCACAGGCCGAGGCCCGCCGTCACCAGCGCGAGCGCCAGGACGAACAGGCGGTAGGACAGCGAGAACGCGACCAGGGAGCGCAGCATGCTATTTGGCCAGCGCGATGGACTTGAGCTCGGACAGGCCGGCGGTGACCACCGCCTCGCCCGGCGCGACGCCCGAGAGGATCACGATCTCCGCGCCCCCGGCCCCGGCGGTGGTGACGGGACGCACCAGAAAGTCGCCACCCGTCTGCACGAACACCACGGGCGCGCCGTTCAGGTCCGTCAGCGCCGCCTTGGGCAGCCGTACGGCGCCCGCCGGCGCCGGTGCGAACACATTGGCCAGCACCGTGCGGCCCGCCACCGCGCCGGAGTTGGGCGCGATGCGGGCCTTGAGCGCGGCGGAGCGCGTGTCCGCCTGGATGACACTGCCGACCGAGGTGACTTTGGCTTCCAGCGCGCCGACCGTCACACGCATGCCGGGCGCGATCTTGCCCACCAGACGCTCGGGCACCTGGGCTTCGATCTCATGGCTGCCGACCGCATCCACCACGAAGGGCGCGTTGGCCGTGTCCACTGGATGGCCGGTTTCGATATGCGCGCTGGCGACGACGCCGTCGATGGGCGCGCGCAAGGTGTAGGTGCCGCCCTCCGCGCCCACCGCCGCCAGGATCGCGGCCTTCGCGGCGGCGTCCGCTTTGGCCTGGGCCAGTTCGGCTTCGGCCTCGTCCACGCGCGCGCCGGCGACAATGCCTTCGGCGCCGAGGCGGCGCTGGCGCGCGGCGTTGGATTCCGCCACCGCCAGCTTGGCCCGCGCCTGGGCGAGGCCGGCCGATTCCTGCATGACCTCGCGGCTGGCGATCACCGCCAGCGCCTGGCCCTTCTTCACCATCTCACCTTCGACCGCCAGGGTCTGCTGCACCGTGCCGGGAAAGGTCGCGGCCACGGCGACCCGTGCGTTGGGCGGCGGGGCGATCACGGCGGGCAAGGTGGCGAGCAGGTAATCGGTGGCCGATTCGGCCATGGCGGTACGGATACCGAGGCTTGCGATCTGTCCTGGCCGCAGATCGATTTTCGCCTGAGCGGCCAATGCCTGGCCGGTCCAAAGCGCCAAAAACGCGGCCCCGATGGGGTAGAGTGATGATTGCCGTTTCATGGTCCCGGTCTTACCGGGATTTTCTGACAAAACGCTGTCAGCGTAATTTCAGGCGGCGCGGCTATACAGTGGCGTGCAACAACAGCGGCTCATCTCTTGCGCATCCTGATTGTCGAAGACGAAACCGAACTCGCGAAGCGGCTGGTGGCAAACCTCACCCGCCATGGCCTCACCTGCGAGTGGCTGGACTCCGCCGAGGACGCCAAGTCCTTCGCGGCGGAGAGCTTCGACGCCCTGGTGATCGACCTGGGACTGCCGGGCATGAGCGGGCTGGAGCTGATCAAGCATCTGCGCGCCGCGGGTGTCACCACGCCGATCCTGATCTTCACCGCGCGGTCGAGCTGGCAGGAAAAAGTGGAAGGCCTCAACGCCGGCGCCGACGACTACCTGGTGAAGCCGGTGCATGTGGAAGAACTGGTCGCGCGCCTGCAGGCCCTCGCGCGCCGCGCCGCCGGGCACGCCGACGCCAGACTCACCGCAGGCGACGTCACCCTCGATCCCGGCCTGAAACAAGTGCTGGTGAAAGGCGAGCCGGTGGCGGTGACCGGCAGCGAGTACAAGCTGCTGGCGCTGTTCATGTACAAGCCCAAGCAGGTGTTCTCCCAGAGCATGATCCTCGATCACCTTTACCCGCTCGATCAGGACCGGGACCCCAATACCGTGGAAGTGCTGGTCGGCCGCCTGCGCCGCAAGATCGGGCGCGAACACATCGTCACCGTGCGCGGCATCGGCTATAGGCTGAACGCATGACCGTGCTCGCGCCCAAGAGCCTGCGTCTGCGCTTCGCCTTTGCCGCCTTCCTGTGGGTGGCGGTGGCGACCGTGGTGGCGGGCTTTGTTATCTCCAGCCTCTACCGCACCCACCTCACGCAGCAGTTCCACGACGAGCTGGAGATTCACCTGGTGGAGCTGATGCGCCTCACGGTCATCGGCGATGGCGGACAGCCGAAGCTGGACCGTCCGCTGTCCGACCCGCGCTTCCAGGAAGAGGATTCGGGTTTTTATTGGCAGGTTACGCGCGAGGGCTATCCCACACTGACCTCCGCCGCGCTCGGCGATCTGCGCCTCGACGGCCGTTTCGCTACCGGACGCACGGAGCAGGCCGGCTGGGTCCAGGGGCCGCGCGGTGAGGTCATGGAGTGCGGCCTGGAAGTGCCTTCCACCGTGGGCGGGGCGCCGCTGCGCTTTTCCATCGCCACCGAACGCCGTGTGCTGGAAGCCGTGATCGCCGGTTTCAACCGCGATCTGACCCTGTCGCTGGCGGTGTTCGCCGCCCTGATGCTGATCGGGGCCACGCTGCAAATTCAATATGGCCTCCGGCCCGCCGGCCAGATCGCCGATAGCATTGAACAATTGCGCCAGGGTAAGACCGCGCGCCTGCCGGCGGACGTGCCCAGCGAATTCGGCCCCATCGTCACGCGCCTCAATGCACTGTTGGATGCCCAAGCCGCCATCGTCTCCCGCGCCCGCGTCGAGGCCGGCAACCTGGCCCACGGCCTGCGCACGCCGCTGGCCCTGATCGGCGACGAGGCCGAACAGATCGGCGGGCGCGGCGACACCCCCGCCGCGAAGTTCATTCTGGAGCAGATCCACAAGATCCGCCGTCAGGTGGACTATCACATGAAACGCGCCAGCGCCGCCGGCACGCGGGTTACCGGCTATGTGGCGCGCATCCCGCCGCTGGTGCACCAGATCGTCAGCGCCATGGAGCGCCTGCACGCCGACCGGCGCCTGTCGTTCACCGTCACCATCCCCGACGCCGCGGCTGTCAATTGCGACGAAGGCGACCTGGCCGAGATCCTGTCCAACCTCATCGACAACGCCTGCAAATGGGCGCGCGGCCGCGTCACCATCACGGCCACGCAGAATGACGCGGCGATGATTGTCGAGGTGCTGGACGACGGCCCCGGCATCGCGCCGGACCTGCGCGCGCAGGTGTTCGATGTCGGCGCGCGCCTAGACGAGAGCAAAGCCGGGAGCGGACTGGGCCTCGCCATCTCGCGCGACCTCGCGCGACTCTATGGCGGCGAACTGGAATTGAAGGACGGCCCCCACGGCGGCCTGCTTGCGCGCCTGACCTTGCCCGTGGCGGTCGCGGCCTAGTCCTCCTTGTCCGGCTCCCAAGACAGAATGTCACCCGGCTGGCATCGCAGCAGCGCGCACAGCGCCGCCAGGGTGTCGAACCGCACGCCCTTCACATGCCCGCGCCGGAGCAGCGAGAGGTTGGCCTCGGTGATGCCGATTTCGCGCGCGAGGTCCCGGCCGCGCACGCCGCGGTCGGCCAGCAGCCGGTCAAGTGTGACGCGAATGGGCATTATACAAACGCCGCGTTTTCCTCGGCGAGGCGCGCGGCCTCCTCCATCACCCGCGCGATCACCAGAAGAATGCCGCCCACCAGCAGCCACGCGAGGTCATCGCTGGAAAGCGTGACCGCCAGGACGCGGTGGCCTTCCGGGAGGTCGATGGACAATGCCAAGGATAGGAGCACGGCGGCGACCCCGGTCTTGGCGGCCGAGGCCAGCATCGCGAACCCACACCGGCGCAGGCGGCGCGCCGCGCCCACGGTGAAGATGGCGCCGTCGGCGTAGCCCTCGAACAGGCGCTTCAGTTCCCACAGCCCCCATATGGTCGGCGCGGAGGCGATCAGCAGCGCCGCGATGACGGCCGCCACCGCCGTAGCAGACAAGTGCGCGGTGTCGATATGGCTGGACGCAATGGCGGGATGGTTGCCAAGCATGCCGGGAAACAGCAGCACAAAAAGCACAAGGAGCGGCGGCAGCAGCCACAGGCTGCCTGTCAGCACCCAGGACATGGGCCGCGCCAAGCGGGTGATGGATGTCTGGTCTGCGGTCATGTCATCCCTTCTCAGGTCAAAAACTTTCTGCTAAACAATAAATAATTACTGCAAAACAGAAAGGAAAGTCAATGAGGGCCTCTGCCTGCGCCAAAGGGATTTGCGCCGCGCTCCTGTTGCTGATGATGGCCGCCTGCACGCGCGATCAGATCGCCATGGGCGTTCTCGGCGGCGCCAAGAACTGGTGCCGGCATTCGGGTGGCAACTGCCATGTGGACGGCAAACCGGCGCGTTAACCGGATAATACCGGCGACGCAGCCGGCCGCTGGATTCCCGCGCTGAGGCCGCGCCTCAGAAGTACTCGCCGTTGAGGATGCACTTGCTGCACAGGGTAAAGCTCTGGGTGATGCGAATCCCGGCGTAGAGGCCCTTCTTCACCCCAACGGTCTCGTGCGCCGCGCTCAGCGAGATCACGGTCTGGGACGGCAAAGTGTAGCCCACCGAGGCCGAGTAGAGTTTGTCGCGCTCAACCGGCATAACCCGATCGGTGGTCCAGCGCCGGGTGGAGGTCACGTCGAACACCCACGGCCCTGTCATGTATTCCGCCGACGCGGAGAGGAAATTGCGCGCACGGCCGCCGACACCCTGGAAATGGTCGCGGCGCGCGCCCTCGACCATGAAATGCAGCTGGCTGTAGCGCCCGCTGAGGGTATCAAAGATACCTTTGCGGAGCGGGACGACCAGATCGCCGCCCAGGGTTGTCCACCACTCCCCGCGCTGCGCGCCGTAGGTCTTGCCCCAGCGGATCACGCTGGCCTGGTAGGTCAGGTGGCCCCAGCCGCCGACCGGCTTATTCAGAACATCCCACGTGACCATCAGGTTCTCGGGCAGCTTGGTGTTGCCCACGCCGCCGTCTTTGTAGTGGATGACGCCCTCGTTGAACGGAAAGCTTTCGTGCAGGAACGTCCGGTCGACCATGAAGGCCGCGAACGAAAGCTGCTGCCATCCCTCCTCCTCGCTATCAAACACGTGGATTTTCTCGATGCCGATCATGTCGCTGGGCTCATAGCCCTCTTCCGGCTCTTCGATGAAATCCGCCGCCCACGGTCCGGGCAGCAGCGCGTAGCCGCGGCCGAAGTCCTGCACAAACTTGCCCAAGCGCCAATCGCCATAGCGGAAGTACAGCTCCTTCATCTTTCCGCCTTCCTTCCGGTTAAGGCCGCGGTTGATGAAGAGGTCCTTATTCGGGTTAGTGTCGGCGAGCGGCGCCCGTGGCTTGAACTGAAACAGGCCATCCAGGGAAAGTGCGTCGTTGAACTCGAGCAGCAGCGTGGAGTCGTCCCAGACCACAAAGCCCGGACCCCGGTCCGGGCCGGTGTTCGACGTCATGCCGGCGTAGTCGAGGCTCACCACGGAATCGAAGCTCAGCTTCGGCCAACCGCCGGTGTCGGCATCGCCGTTCATCGGTTCGCGAGCCGCCTGCGCCGAAGGGGCGCCACCCGCCGGAGCGGCGAGAGCCTGGACGCAGGCGGTGGAGGCTAGCCCGGCCCCAGCCAGTGCGATGAGCAAAGAGCGCAGGCGCGCCACGGGTTCATTTGGCGACGGCATGTTTCGCGGTTCCATTGCTTCCGGCCATGTGGCCGTGGTCGACACCCGGCGTGGCGGGGCTGTGTTCGGCGTGGTTCATGCCCGTCATGTCATGGCCTTCGGGCATGGGCCCGACTTTCGGGTCATAGACCTCGATCTGGGCCATCATCCCTTTGTCCTCATGCTCGAGGATGTGACAATGAAACATGAAACGGCCGATGATGGTGGGATCGGTGAAGGGTATGCGGACCTTCACTTCACCGTGGATCGGCACGTTGACCGTATCCACCAGGCCATTGAACGGTTGCGGCGCGCCGTTGACGCTGACCACCTGAAAGGCGACCTGGTGGATGTGGAAGATATGCAGTTCGTCCGACGCGTTGCGGATGGTCCACTCCTCGATACTGCCGAGGGGAACCTGCACATCGACGCGTTCGTGGTCAAAGGTCTGGTGGTTGATAAAGAACAGGCCGGTCACCGCATCCTCTGAGAAGACGACGAGGCGCTGAGCGTCGATGCGGTCCGAGGGGATCGGCTTCTGCGTTCTGACATCGGCCACGGTCAGCGGCGCGAGCAGCTGGGGCGCGGGCATCGCCGGGTCACGCGCCACAGCGACCGTCGCCATGATCTGCGCCGGGAACTTGTCCCCCGCCGGCCCGGTCTCGGTCTTTTCAGCCACCAGCTTGTAGGTCCCTGCGGCGGCGGCGGTGACCAGCACATCCATCCGCGCACTGGGTCCGACTATGATTTGTTTCTGCGACACGGGACGCGCGACCGGGTGAGCGTCCTCGCCGACGATGATGAAACTGTGGCCCTCCAGGCTGAGCCGGAAGTAGGTGTTGGCGGTCTGGTCCGAAATCCGCCAGAGCTGGGTTTCGCCGGGTTGGATGTCGATCCGCGGCATCAGCTGGCCGTTGATCGTCTTGATGACGAAGTTGAACGGCTTCGGCACCGTGGCGAGCTGTCCGCCGTCCTTCGGTGCGAACTCCTTCAACGCCATGAGGCGCTCGCGCAGCGGCTTGGTTGCCGGGACGTTATCCTGAAAGCCTTCCACGATCAGGGTGCCGGACAGGCCGCCCATGAGCTGACGCTCGGCGAACGCGTGGGCATGAGTGTGGAACCAGTAGAGACCCGGGGGGTGGTCCGGGGAAATATGAAGCACATATTCCCAGGTCTCACCGGGGGCGACCATGTGCATGGAATTGTCGGCGTGCCCCTGCGGGCTCACCTCCATTCCATGGAAGTGAACATTGGTCTCCTGAGGCAGATGGTTGACGAGGGTGAGCCGCAACGTATCGCCGGGCTTCACGCGCAGCACCGGTCCGCCGTAGATACCGTTGAAGGTGGCACCCTCAATGGCGTAAGGCCCAAGCTTCACCGGCGTTTTCTTGGCTTCCAGCGTGACCGCCAGCGCGCCGTTCTCGCTATGATACACCTGGGGCGTTTGTAGCGGCTCGGGCGTGATGCCGGCCGCTGGGGACGGAGCGGGGTGAAATAGACTATCGAACTGCCCGGCCCATGAGGGCGTTAAGACAGACGCTAAGGCCACGGCAATCGCCAGCGTCAGACCCGCTATGCTGAGGTGTCGCGTGCATTCCACGACCGCCGGCTTGCACGGCACGTTTAATGCCATCGACTCCCCCTTGCCCCGTCGGAACTTAGAAACAATCAGACGCTGTCTCAAGCCAAGACCGCATTCTGACATGTCCGTACGGATGGTGAGAGGAAGATGTGCCGCGGAGGATCGGCTTTTCGCCGCGCGCGTTCCCGCGAGGCGTTGAGATTGATAAGCAGATACAGAGCCGTGAAGCCCGCCCGCGGCTTGACCACAGAGTGGCTGGCTATCCCTTCGTTTATCTACTGCCTGACGATCTGCCAGGAACCGTCAGTTTGCTGGCAGGCGGTGCCGTAAGCCTTCTCGTTGCTGCCGCCGATGGTGACTTCCTGCTGGAATTCGCGGCAGGGGCGGCCGTCCTGGGTGTGGCCTTCGCGGGTGGTGGTGATGGCGCCGGAGGCCGGGCCGTCGTTCCATTCCACCGGCTCGTTCACCGGCGCGGTGGTGGCTTCGACGATAGCGGCCTCGTGGGCCCGCAGCTGGTCTTCGTTCAGGTTGCGCGCGATCGCCAGTTGCCAGGCGGTGAAGCCGAAATAGCGCCACGCCAGCTGGTCCTCGTAGAAATACCCGAAGCCGCCGAACACCGGGCCGTAGTGCCGCACCACCGGAGTGCCGCGATAGAAACGCTCGCGCGGCACCATCACGCGCACATAGCCGCGGGGGTAGCCGTGGTGGACTTCCACCACATGCCGGTGTGGTTCGGCGGCGGCGGGCCGCGCGATCAACAGGCCGGCTGTCACAACGCCCGCTGTGACAAGGCCCGCTGTGACAAGGTTCGCGCAAGCCACACCCAAGACACACTTCGCCCGGAATGACATGACCTCACCTCAAAAGAAAACGTGAAGGACTACGGTTTCGGCGCCGGCGGGCCAGCCATGGCGCCGTCTTCGCCGGGCCCCATATCCGGTGGCGGCATCATGTTGGGCATGTCTCCCGGCGGCGGCATCATGTGGGGCTGGCCGGGCATACCCGGCGTTTCCATGCCGCTGAAGCGGGTGGGCGAGGCGTTGAGGATCGGCCCCAGCAGCACCCGCTCCTCGACCGAGAGCTCAGGCGCCGCCTGCAGCACGACGCGGTGGTAGACCTCCTGCGCGGCCACGGACTTAGCGCGCAGATCCGCGAGCGCGGCCTGCAGCGCGGCCTTGTCGAGGGGCTCCGCGCGCAAGGTCTGCACGGTCTTGCGGCGCGCCTGCACCCAGTCGCGCACCACCTGATCCATGTCGCTTTTCTCGGAGGCGAACACCTTATCAAGCACCGCGCGGGTTTGTGCGGCGCGCTCAGGATTGCCCTTGGCGAAATTGCCGCGCACGACCATCTCGCGCAACGGGCCGGGGCGCCGGTCGCCGAAGCCGAAACCCCAGTGGTTGGTCACTTGCGAGAACACAAAGCCCGCGAAGGCCGCATTGATCAGCAGCGACGCCAGCAAAATCCATTTGAAGGTGCTTAAGGACTTTTCCATCGTACTCACCACAGAATCTCGGCGATCTCGCTGCCGTCATCGGCCGCGGCCTCGGGCGCGGACACGAAGGCGCCCACGCCCCAGCCCACCACCACCGCGAGGGTCAGCGCCGCGACCCGCAGCTTCAAGGGCCCCGGAAACAGCGACCAGCCGCCCTGCTTGCGTCCCTCTTTTTCGCGGGCGATCACGCCGGCGGCGATGCGCCCGGCCAGCCACGGCGACGCCGGCGGCACCTGCCAGGCGTTCAAGGCGGCGTTCAGGTCTTGATCATCGTGTGTCATGCGATGGTTCTCACTTTCGATGCAACGGAAGCGCGCGGCTTGTCCTGGGGCCGGGTGTCGCCCTGCAGGCGCTCGCGCAAGGTGGCTTTGGCCCGGTGGAGCAAGGATTCTACCGCGCCGACGCTGGTCTTCAGAACCTCTGCGGCTTCCGCGAGGCCCATGTTCTCGTAGAAGCACAGGGTGATGGCGGCGCGCTGACGGTCGGGCAGGGCCAGCACACCGGCGGCGATGCGGGATTCATCCTCGTTGGCCATCATCTGCTGTTCCTGGGTGGGATCGCCGCTGGTCAGTTCGCCGGCGTCGTCCAGGGTCGTTGACGGGCGGCGCTTGCGGTATTCGTCGATGCCGCGGTTGATCACCGCGCGCCGCATCCAGGTGTGGAAGCTCGCGGTCGAAAACCAGCCCTGCCGATAACCGAGCATTTTCATCAGCACGTCCTGCGCGATGTCCTCGGCCTGGGCGCGGTGGCCGACCATGCGGTAGGCGATGCGGTACGCCTCGTCCATATGCCGGGTGACAAGCGTTCGCACGGCCCCCTCATCGCCATCGCGCGATTTGGTGATCAGGGTCTCGTCATCCAACGCTGCGAGGCTCGTCATAGGCCGGCCGTCTGTATCCATGTTCTGACAATAGAACGGAAAGCCAACGCTAATCCTGCGTTTATGACTTTCTTGAGAGGCGGCCGGGCGCGGGGAAAAAGCCCGCAGGAAACGCCGGCCGGCGCCGTTTCCAATTCATACCGCTGCAACATGGGGGTCCGCCACATCAACCCCCTGACAAATTTGAAGAATCAAGAGATCAACGCGAGGCCCTCCCCCTTGCGTTGCTGTCCAGAGCCCTCCCCCCTCCTCCCCTCTTGAGCAGGGCTCTACGACGAGGCCACCGGCGCCTACCCAGCGCTGGTGGCCTCACCTCTTCAAGGGGGAAGCTAAAAAGCTAAAACCACACCATCCGGCCGGTGAGTTCCAGGTGATCGAGACTGGAGCGGGTCGAAAGCGCGCCGAACGCGCCCATGGCCATGGCCGAGCCCACCAAAACCCACAGCGGAACAAACGTCCCGTGCGTGCCGAAATGCAGGCCGATAACTCCCACGAAGGGAATCGCGGCGAAGGAATAGGCGCGGCACTTCCACTTCAAGACCTCGGCCTTGATGGACGCGATGGTCTCTGTCTGCATGGCGCGGCCCCGGCGTTTGATGTCTGATTGAGACCCCGGATGTACGCGAGGCGCCGCCCCGCGCCAAGGCTTTCCCACGGCCGGGCTCGCTCACGCGCCGCGATTTGCAAACCGGACGGAGCACGCCTTCAGACCCTGTGCCCGCGATCGGAGACCGGCTGGCCAAAAGGAAGACCCCCGCCTTCATTCAGAAAGCGGGGGTCTGATCGGCTGGATCACGGACGGGGATTGCCAGGGAACGATCCAGCCGGGGTCTCTCATGGGGTGGGACGTGCTGCGCGGGTTGGTCCTTTCAGTTATGGGGCGTCGTTAAATCTTCTTGGCGGGCGCGATCGCGCGCCGCGTCGGGGTGCCGGTGATCGTCAGCGCTTTATCAGCGCGGAACTGGGCGCCGCCGCGCTGACACACGGTCCTGCGCACCATGAACCGGTAGGCCAAGGCGGTGGAACGAACCGAACTCTCGGTGGCGGTGTGCCGCTGGCTGAAGTCCGGAGAAGTCCGCATGCCTATTTTTCTCGTGCCATTTTACACATCGGGGCGAACGCCCTTGCCGCTTGTGCGTTCCTGAAGGGCTGCAACCGCGAGCGCCTCCAACCGCACCAGCCAGCGAACGGTAGGAGGTGCTTCGGGGACTGACAATATTCAGCCGGTTTTTGTCACGCGCGCCGCGAAGCGGACCCAAAAAAGTCACAGCAACACGCGATGTATTTCCGCGACAACGTGCAGGTGGAGTTTGGCATGACGATCTCCCGGACCTTGTCCGCGGGTAGGGATAGACAGCGTGGCGTTTGGTTGTGGAGGGCAATGTCCATTGCACTCGCCGTCAGTGTCGGCGCCTGCACCGCCCATCAGCCTGTGCGCGCGCCACCGGCCGCCGTGCCGGCGCCTGAACCCGTGGCCGCCGCGCCGGCGCCCCAGCCCCAGCCCCAGCCGGCCAAGCCCGCGCCGCCCAAACGCGCGATAAAACCGGTTGCGCCTCCGGCGGTTGTGGAAGCTCCGCCCGCCACACCCGCCATCGGCGTTATAGGAATGTCACAGGATGAGCTGCGCACCGCGCTGGGCGAGCCGGCCGAACGAATCGATCAAGGGCCGGGGCAGGCCTGGATCTACAAAACCCCCAGCTGCACCGTGGAAGTGATGTTCTTCC
>CANJOI010000114.1 GCA_947475365.1 Fidelibacterota bacterium
CCCGACGAATGTCCTTGAGTACCCGCTCTGCTGGGGCCTTCGTGGTCATGGGTTTTGATCTCATCTTCGTTCCTCCGTCACTGCGATGAGACCAAAACCCTCCCTTACTCACCACCCCAATTCTGTCTCATAGGCGCTGACGGCGTACACGTAAACTCTCCATTCCTCTTCATGCGCCCAGTGGCTTGACTTGGACCACACCACTTCATTGAGGATTCTGCGCTGGTCCATAACCTCATAGCCAGCGAGCATGTCTGAGAGCAAGTCATCGTCAAATAGTGCCGGGACTTGATCAATATACGTTACCGCTCGCGCGAGCCTGAGGGGGTTCTCTGGTGTTTCCGTCGTGAACCTCAAAACCACTCCGCTGTGATTCTGGGCATAGTAGGACCACATGAGAATATTTGAGGCACTTGCTGAGACGCAAAAAATTTTATCGTACGCTACGTGAGAGCGTATTTTTTCAGCAAACGTCTCTAACTGCTTTTCAATAGTATCAATAGATTCGTCTATGCCTGCTCCAATCTCTCGATCAAATTCATCACGGGTCAATTGAGGAAATTTCCCCCTGGTCGCCCGTATTAGCAGGCCCAAGGCATTTAGCGGCTTGTCTCTAAATGGTCCATAATGATGCTCCCAAGCCTTATTCAGCGCCATGGCCCGCGCTTGAGGCCTGTGAATCCGCATTTGAAAAGCAAATTGCATATCAAATGGATCATTCAAGGTTTTTGGCGTCGCCCACCTAAGTTTTCCAGTGGAGAGAATACGGTGACCTACTTCAAAAGATGCATACTTGTATAAGTGCATCGCCCCTCCCCACTTTTCCGTTCCACCTGATAGTAAAATCGCCCCGGCGGTTTCCCGCCGGGGCGTTTGTCTTAGGTCACTCTACCTGTCTCAGCCTTACGCAAAGGCGTGCGGGCTGGGCAGGGCCTTGGAGGCCGCCACTTCGAGGCTCTTGGCGGCGCCCAGGATGGCCTTCTGCAACTTGGCGAAGGCGCGGTTTTCGATCTGGCGGACGCGTTCGCGGCTGATGCCGTATTCGGCGCCGATCTCTTCCAGGGTGCGCGGGTTTTCGGCGAGGCGGCGTTCCTCGATGATGTGCCGCTCGCGGTCCGTGAGCCCCTTCAGCGCTTCCGTCAACAGCGTGTTGCCGAGCTTGCGCTCCTGCTTGTCGCGCAAGGTGGCTTCCGGCGACGGCTTGTCGTCCACCAGCAAGTCCTGGCGTTCGGTTTCGCCGTCCTCGGCCACCATGGCGTTGAGCGACGCGTCGGCGCGCGACAGGCGCCGGTTCATGTCGATCACGTCCTTGGTGGTCACGTCCAGGCGCTTGGCGATCTTCTCGGCGGCTTCCATGGGGATGTCGCCATCCTCATACAGGCCGAGCTTGGACTTGATCTTGCGCAGGTTGAAGAACAGCTTCTTCTGCGCGGCGACCGTGCCCACCTTCACCAGCGACCAGGAGTTCAGCACATACTCGTTGATCGCCGCCTTGATCCACCACATGGCGTAGGTGGCCAGGCGGAAGCCGCGATCGGGCTCGAACTTCTTGACCGCGCGCATCAGGCCGACGTTGCCCTCGGAGATGAGGTCGGACACCGGCAGGCCATAGAAGCGGTAGCCCATGGCGATCTTGGCCACGAGGCGCAGGTGCGACGTCACCAGCTTATGGGCGGCTGCGTTGTCTTCGTGCTCGGCATACGCCTTGGCGAGCATGTATTCCTCGCCGGGATCGAGCACAGGGAATTTCTTGATGGCGGCCATATAAGCGGAGAGTCCGTTCTCCGCGGCCAGAACCGGAATGCGTGAAGACGTAGACATATTCTCTTCCTCCATCGAGTACCCCTACCTGGCGGGTCCTCGTTAAAGCCCCCGGTTTTGCCGGCGAGCGGTAAACCTGTGCTCAGTAGAACGGGCCATTCTTCCAAATCGAGCAGTAACATCTGCGCGAGGCCGTCTAACAGCCGCGTGTCGCGAGACTCATATGAGGGAAGTGAAAATGCGGGCTTTGAAAAAAGCCGAGAGCGCAAAGTCACATCCTGCATCGAGCAACATGACGCGCGGAAAGGCCCACCCCAGGGTCTGGCCTTCAGCACCGGAAAGCCCCTTCTGGGCACCTTCCGACCGGCGGATACTAGCAAGGACTTGACTGACCGGTAAAGAGAAACCGGCACGTCAGCCCTGCAAAATTATGTCAATCTTTACAGTGACTTGGCGAATGGCTGGGCCGAAATCCGCCTAAAAATCCTGTCAGCCGGACCTTTTGCGGGGCCTTCGCCTTTATGTCCGCGCGTGTGGGGGCAGGCCTCCATTTCCATTGCTCTCATCAAGGACCTCAACGCTGGTGGCCTCTCCGGTGTTTCGCCCGTTTCGCCTCGCCGCGCGTGCCCCGGAAATCGCGGGCCGCGAGGCCCTGCTCGCCCGCTACGAAGACGTGCGGCGCCAGACCGAGGTGTTGGCCGCGCCGCTGTCGCCCGAGGATCAGCAGATCCAATCCATGCCGGACGCAAGCCCAGCCAAGTGGCACCGCGCGCATACGGCATGGTTCTTCGAAACGCTGGTTCTGGCGCGGCATGCGCCCGGCTACGGGGTGTTCGATGCCGCTTTCGCGCGGCTGTTCAATTCCTATTACGAGGCGCTGGGCCCGCGCCATCCACGCGCGGAGCGCGGGCTGCTGACACGGCCCACGGCCGCCGATGTGGCGCGTTACCGCGCCCATGTGGACAACGCCATGACGGCGTTCATCCTGGACGCGCCCGAGGAAACGCTGGCCGCCGCCGCGCCAATGATCACGCTCGGCTGCCACCATGAACAGCAGCACCAAGAACTGCTGCTCATGGACATCAAACACGCTTTCTCCCGCAATCCGCTGTTCCCGGCGTATGTGGCGGGACCAGGCGGCGCGGCGCCGCTGGCGGGCGGGCCGCCCTCGCGCATGGTGGGCTTCGCCGTCGGTGACCAGGAGATCGGAGTCTCCGGCGACGCGTTCGCCTTCGATAACGAGCGCCCGCGCCATGCGGTGAAGCTGGCGCCTTATGCGCTGGCCTCGCGCCTGGTCACCAATGGCGAGTGGCGCGCCTTCATGGATGACGGCGGCTATGCGAAGCCGGAGCTGTGGCTCGCCGACGGCTGGGCCTGCGCGCAAAAGGAAGGCTGGACCGCGCCTTTATATTGGCACGGCGACCAGCGCTTCACGTTGCATGGCCTGGCGCCCATCGAGGACGCGGCGCCGGTGTGCCATGTGAGTTTTTACGAGGCCGACGCCTACGCCCGCTGGGCCGGAAAGCGCCTGCCCCTGGAGGCCGAGTGGGAAACCGCCGCGCGCCATGTGGCCATGGCGGGGAATTTCATGGAGGCCGGTGTGTTCGATCCGCGCCCGGCGAAGGGCGCGGCCAAACTCGCGCAGATGTTCGGCGATGTCTGGGAATGGTGCGGCTCGCCCTACATCGCCTATCCCGGTTTCAAGCCGTTCGCGGGCGCGGCCGGCGAATACAACGGCAAGTTCATGGTCAATCAGCTGGTGCTGCGCGGCGGCGCCTGTGTGACGCCGGTTTCGCATATTCGCGCCAGTTACCGGAACTTTTTCTACCCGCATATGCGTTGGCTCTTTTCCGGCGTACGGCTCGCGGAGGACAGATGAACGACGATAATGGGCAGCGGACAGATGTGATCGAGCACAGCTTCGTCCCGGCGGCATTGACGCCGGCCTCGCGCGCCGACGACGCCCAGCGCACGCTGTTCTACGCCGATGTGGTGGCGGGCCTGAGTGCTTCGCCGAAAAACATCCCGTGCAAATATTTCTACGACGAACGCGGCGCCAACCTGTTCGAGGCCATTGTCCGCACGGCCGAGTACTACCCCACCCGCGCTGAGATCGAGATTCTCACCGTGAACGCGCCGGAGATCGCCGACGCCATGGGCCCCGCCGCGCACCTGGTGGATTTCGGCGCCGGCTCCGCCCACAAGGCGCGGCTGCTGTTGAAGGCCATGGACGCGCCGGCCTCCTATATCGCGGTGGATATCTCGGAAGACTATGTGCGCAAGTCCGTGGCCGCCCTGGCCGCGGGGTTCCCGGATCTGAAGGCCGTGGCGCTGGCCGCCGATTTCACCGAGACCTTTGCCCTGCCCCGCTTCGCGCGCCAAGGCCCGCGCGCCGGATTCTTCCCCGGCTCCACCATCGGCAACTTCACGCCGGACGAAGCGGCGGGTTTCCTGCGCCGCGCTGCCGGGGTGCTCGGCCAGGGCGCGGGCTTCCTGGTGGGCGTGGACCTGAAAAAAGAACCGCACCTGCTCACCGCCGCCTATAACGACAGCGCCGGCGTGACCGCGCAGTTCAATTTAAATGTGCTGGTGCGCATGAACCGCGAACTGGGCGCCAACTTCGGCCTGGAGAAATTCGCCCACCGCGCCGTGTACAACGCCCGCGCGGGCCGCGTCGAGATGTACCTGGACTCGCTCGCCGCCCAGACCGTGCACGTGGGTGACCGCCCGTTCACGTTCGGCAATGGGGAGTCCATCCACACCGAGAACTCCTACAAATACACCGTCGCCGAATTCCAGACGCTGGCCGAGAGCGCGGGATTCATGCCGGTCAGGGTGTGGACCGATCGCAGGAAACTGTTCAGCCTGCATTACCTGGTGGCCGCGTAACGCAAGAGCGCGGCACGCTCAAAATTAATTGTACCAGGTATAATTATCCCGAAGACTGGAACGGCCGCGCGCTGATGCCGGCATAATTGTACCTGGTACAATTAATTTCCCAGCGCCGGGAAAAAGTACCAGGTACATTTTCCCTCTCCCCCCAGCCAAATCCCGCTTTCGCCACAAACGTGTGTCCGCGTGCCACATCTACGCCACAGAGGGGCGGCACTTTGCTGGCATCGATTGCCGCACAGGAGCCTGTTATGACCCTCAAGAGAACCCTGACCTATGCGCTGGCCGCCGCGCTCAGCTTTGGCGCGGTGTCGCCGGCCTTTGCCCAACGCGGCACCGAGCGGCATGAGGACCGCCGCGATGATCGCCGTGATGATCGTCGTGATGATCGTCGTGATGATCGCCGCGACGACCGGAGAGGCGGCCGCGACTGGGACGGCCCGCCCCGCTATGTGGTGGTGCGCCCGCGCCCGCCTTATCCCTATTACCGCCCGACCTTCGTGCCGCGCACCCGCTGGTACCGCGACACCTATGTCTACCGCCCCTATGGCTTGGCCTATCCGGGCTACGGCTTTTACTACCGCGACAATGACGCGGCGCGGTTCCTGGGCCTCGCGGCCCTGAGCTTCATCGCCATCAATGCCCTGAATGAATCGCAGCAGCGCGCGCACGAGGAGGCCATGATCCAGGCCACCACCGCGCGGATCGGCGAGCCGGTGGAATGGCAGGACGGCGGCCGGCGCGGCACCGTCACCGCCGTGCGCGACGGTCAGACGCCGGACGGCCGCCAGTGCCGCGAGTTCCAGCAGAGCGTCACCATCGGCGGCAAACAGGAAGAGGCCTACGGCACCGCCTGCATGCAGCCCGACGGCACCTGGCAGGTGGTCAACCAGAACTAGATTTCCGAAAGCCCTTAAAAGAGAAACAACAGGGCCAAACTAAAACGGCGCGGGTTGCAAAACCCGCGCCGTTTCTTTTTTTGCCGCGGACGCGCGCCGAGGCAGGGCCGCTTACTGGCCGGGGGGGGTCGTGGCGGCGACGATGGTGATTTCCACCAGCCACTGCGGACCGGCCAGCGGCGCCTGGAGCGTGGTGCGCGCGGGCGCGTGACCGGCCGGCATCCAGGCTTCCCAGGCCTTGTTCATTTCGCCGAAGGTCTTGATGTCGGCGAGGTAGATGGTGGCCGAGAGGATGCGGTCCTTGGCGGTGCCGCACTTGGCGAGCAGCGCATCGATCTGCTTCAGCACATCGGCGGTCTGGCCCGCGACGTCCTTAGCGGTGTCAGAAACCTGGCCGGCGAGATAGACGGTGTCGCCGTGAACCACGGCCTGGCTCATGCGGGCGTTGGTGTCGTGGCGGACGATGGTCATGGCGTTCCCCTTTTTTGAATCCGTTGCGCTAACCGGCGTTTTTACACGAGCGCGCGAACATTGTGAAAAATTATATTTTCCCGCGGCCGGTCCTCGCTAATCTGTCGGCATCGCGTCGGGGGGGGCGCGGACGAACGGGGGGCGGGGATTACATGTTGAGCGAGGAGAAACGCGCCGAATATGCCCGGCGCGCCGAAGAAGCGCGCGCGGCGGCGCAGGCCTGCGAGAACCACCAGCTGAAGTTGGTGCTCTACCAGATGGCCCGGCTGTGGGACCGCCTCAGCGGCGCCGCCAAGGCGCTGATTGCCGCCGGCGTACCGGCCGCGGCGTCCTGCTGCCTGAGGCTGGCCCAGTGCTGCACCCATGTGCACATGCACTGCCCGCACTGCTGGTTCCGCCTCTAGGGCCTACTGCACCAGCTCGCGGGTCTTCAGGAACATGATCTTCGGGTTGTCGTCCTGGGTGCGGCCCAGGTGCCAGGCGTTGCGGGCCAGGAACACCGGTTCGCCGTCGTGGTCGTCGGCCATGCTGATACGGTTGGCGTCCTCGAACGCCTTCAAGGTGGCGGCGTCAGGGCCGCGCACCCAACGGGCGGTGTAAAGCTCGGCCTTTTCGAACTTCACCGCCACGTCGTATTCGGTGCGGATGCGGTCCGCCAGCACTTCGAACTGCAGGGCGCCGACGACGCCGACGATCCAGTCCATGCCGAATCTGGGCTTGAAAATGCTCGCCGCACCCTCTTCCGCCAGCTGCTGCAGCGCGCGGCCGAGATGCTTGGCCTTGAGCGGATCTTCCGGACGCACGGTCTGCAACAGTTCCGGCGCGAAGCTGGGGATGCCGGTGAAGTGCAGCGTTTCACCCTCGGTCAGCGCGTCACCGATGCGCAGGTTGCCGTAGTTGGGGATGCCGACGATATCGCCGGGCCAGGCCTCTTCCGCGCGCTCGCGGTCCTGGGCCAGGAACAGCTGCGGGTTGGAGATGGTGAGGATCTTGCCCGAGCGCACATGGGTGAGCTTGGCGCCGCGCTTGAAGTGGCCGGACGACATGCGCACGAAGGCGATGCGATCGCGGTGCTTGGGATCCATGTTGGCCTGGATCTTGAACACGAAGGCGGCGACTTTGGTTTCGGTGGGCTCGATGGGGCGTTCCACGGTCGGCTGGGCGCGGGGCGGCGGCGCGCTTTCAGCCAGGCCCTTGAGCAGCTCGCGCACGCCGAAATTGTTCACGGCGCTGCCGAAATACACCGGCGTCATGTGGCCTTCGAGATAGGCCTGGCGGTCGAACGGCTTGCACAGGGCGCGCACGGTCTCGACGTCCTCGCGCAGTTTCGCGGCGGCGGCGGGCGGCAGCAGTTCGTCCAGCTTGGGATCGTCGAGGCCCTTGCACTCGATACCTTCCGCCACCTTCTCGCCCTTGGTGCGCGCCATGAGGATCAGGCTGTCGTGCACCAGGTCGTAGCAGCCCAGGAAATCGCGGCCCATGCCGATGGGCCAGCTCACCGGCGACACATCGAGCTGCAGGCGGCTTTCGATTTCCTCCAGCAGCGCGAACGGGTCCTGCCCTTCGCGGTCGAGCTTGTTGATGAAGGTGGCGATGGGCATATCGCGCAGGCGGCACACCTCGAACAGCTTCAGGGTTTGCGTTTCGATGCCCTTGGCGCAGTCCAGCACCATCACCGCGGAATCAACGGCCGTCAGGGTGCGGTAGGTGTCCTCGGAGAAGTCTTCGTGGCCGGGGGTGTCCAGCAGGTTGAAGGTATGACCGTCGTAGTCATAGGTCATGACCGCCGACGTGACCGAGATGCCGCGCTCCTGCTCCACCTTCATCCAGTCGGAGCGCGCGCGCCGGCGCTCCCCTTTGGCTTTCACCGCGCCCGCCAACTGAATGGCGCCGCCGAACAGCAGCAGCTTTTCGGTGAGCGTGGTTTTGCCGGCGTCCGGATGCGAGATGATCGCGAACGTGCGGCGGCGGGCAACTTGCTCTTGAATGACGGACATTTAGTCGACCGCGTCGAGTTGCAGGGCGATCTTCAGCCCGTCCAGTTCGTCGCGCACCGGGATCTGGCAGCACAGGCGCGAGTTCTCGGTGCGGTAGTCGGAGAGGTCCAGGAGGTCCATCTCGTCCGCGTCGGCCTTGCCGGTCTTGGCGATCCATTCGGGGTCGACGATGACATGGCAGGTGGCGCAGGCCATGGCGCCGCCGCAATCGGCCCGGATCGGAACGCCCGCATCGCGCAGGGATTCCATGACCGAGGTCTTGGGCTTGCCGGTAACCTCGTGGGTGGCGCCGGTGGGCAGGGAAACGATGATTTTCATGGAGGCGGTGTATACCCCGCCCGCCTTTCATTGTCATGGCCCGGCTTGTCCCCTATTACGGCGCCATGACCCGCCTGCGCGCCGATCTTTTGCTGCTGTTCACCGCCGTCATCTGGGGGGCGGCGTTTGTGGTCCAGAAATGGGCCAACGGCACCATGGGGCCCATCGCCTTCGTTTCGGCCCGTTTCCTATTGTCGGCGGTAGTGTTGGCGCCGTTTGCGCTGGTGGAGGCACGGCGCGCCGCCGCCCCGGTGCCCAAGGCCGACATGCGCGTGGCCCTGATGGTCGGCGCCTGCCTGTGCGCGGGCGCGGTGCTGCAGCAGACCGCGCTGGTCACCGCCAGCGCCACCAACGGCGGCTTCCTCACCGCGCTCTATGTAGTGGGCGTGCCGTTCGCATCCTGGGCGATCATGAAGGAGCCGCTGCGCCCCATCGTGTTGGCCGCCTGCCTGGTGTGCGTGTCGGGCGCGTGGATGCTGACGGACACCGGCGGCCCACGCGTTTGGTCGCAAGGCGACCTGCTGCTCGTGGTATCCGATATCCCCTGGGCGTTCTCGATCACCCTGGTCTCGGTGTTTCAGCGCCGCTGCCCGCGGCCGTTCTATCTCTCGTTCGTGCAGTATGCGGTGACCGGCGTGGGCGCAGGCGTGCTCGCGCTGATGTTCGAGACCGTGAGCTGGGATGCCGTCATGGCCTCCCTGCCCGCGATCCTCTACGCCGGCATCATGGCGGGCGCTGTCGGGTTCACATTGGGGGTGATCGCCCAACGGCACACGCCACCCTCCGAGGCCGGGCTGATCATGTCGCTGGAATCCGTGTTCGCCGCACTCGCGGGTGCGGCGATGCTGAACGAACGCCTCAGCTTCACCGCCCTCATGGGCTGCGCGCTGATCCTGGCGGGCGTGGTGATGGTGGAAGCCGGCCCGGCGCTGATGCGCGGAGCGAAAGCGGCGCTGGCGCGGATGAGATGACTCGGCTGTCATCACCCGGCTTGACCGGGTGATCCATTCATCAACATACACTGTGCACATCGAAACATGGATTGCCCGATCAAGTCGGGCAATGACATGCCGCCCTAGGCGAAAGTTTGCTCCGCCGTCACCCGGTCGCCGTGGCTGGGCGGGTGGGAGACCACGATGAATTCCGCGGCCGCCGCGCCCTTGTTGAATACCCGGTGCGGGGTGCCGGGGACGATCTCGATGCCCTGGCGCGGCTGAAGGTCATAGTCTTTGCCGTCGATCTCGAAACTCAGCACGCCACTTAGTACATAGAAGAACTGGCGCGTGCGTTCGTGGAAGTGGCGCACCTCGGCGCCGCCCGCCGGGATGCGCTCCTCGATGACGCTGAGGCCCGGCGCCTTCAAAAGATGCCAGCCATCGCAGATGCCGCCCCAGGTGTAGTGTTCGGCGGTGGTTTTATCGGTGACTGTCACGGCGTCCCCTTCACTTAGGCGCCGCGCTGCGCTGTAGGGCCGCGACTTCCTGCGCGAACCACTGCACCAGGTGTTCGCTATTCGCAATGATCGATGTTCCCAGCCCCTCGTCGCAGGGCCGTTGCGCGCTGGCCGTCAGCATGCGGCCCATCAGCGGCGCGACCGGTTCGGGCGTGGCCCAGAACCCAATTTGCGTTTCCACGCTCTGCGCGAGGGATTTGCCGAGAGCATCCGGACCGACCTTCACCTGCACGCTGACCGCGACCTTGATGGCGCTGGGATCGGGCGGCGCGCCGGGACCGGCGATGTCCAGAGTGAGCGGAATCGTGAATTCGGTGCGATGACGCTCCAACGTCGCCAGCACCACGCGCGCGATCTCGCTGCGCGTCGGCAGCCCGGCGCAGGCCGTGGTGGCGGTGACAGGCGCTTCCACTACTTGGATGTGTTTCCGGAGAACCGGATTCTGCGGCGCCTTGGTCTCGGCCGCCGAAACCGGCATGGCTGGCCCCAACATGCAGATTACCGCGAGCGCACAGCGTCGTTTCTGTCTCCGCATGGCCCGCAACGCCTATTTCGGCGCTTCGCCCGTCACCTTCGCCTGGATGGCGGAACTGGAGGTGGTGTGTTCGAAGCGCAGTTTCTGGTTCGGGCGAGCATAGTGGAAGCAGCCGTGGGCCATCAACGCCGACTCATGGAAGCCGGAGAGAATGAGTTTCAGCTTGCCCGGATAGGCGCACATGTCGCCGATGCAGAAAATCCCGGGCACGCCGGTCTCGAAGGTTTCGGTGGAGACCGGGATGCGGTCCTTGTCGTCCAGTTGGATGCCCCATTCGGCGATGGGGCCCAGCTTCATGGTCAGGCCGTAGAACGGCAGCAAGGTGTCGCAGGGCACGTCGAACTCGCCCTTCTCGGCGCTCTTCAGGGTGAGCGATGAAATCTGCCCATTCTCGCCGTTGATGCGGACGATGTCGCCGATCTGCAGGGCGATCTTGCCGTCCTTCACCAGGGCGTACATCTGGTCAACCGTGGCCTGCATGCCGCGGAACTCGTTGCGCCGGTGCACCAGCGTCATGCCCGCCACCACGCCTTGCAGGTTCACGGCCCAGTCCAACGCGGAATCGCCGCCGCCCGCGATCAGCACATTTTTGCCCTTGAACTGGTCCTTCTTGCGCACGGCATAGAACAGGGACTTGCCCTCGAACTCCTCCAGCCGGTCGAGCTTGGGCTTCTTGGGCGTGAAACTGCCGCCGCCGCCCGCGATCACCACGCAGTGGCCCTCGATACGCGTGCCCTGGTCGGTGGTGAGGATAAAGCCGCCGCCTTCACGCTTCTCCAAATTGGTGGCCATCTCCTGGAAGTGGAACACCGGATGGAACGGCGCGATCTGCGCCATGAGGTCGTTGGTGAGTTCCTGGCCGGTGATCTTGAGGCGCGAGGGGATGTCGAGGATGACCTTCTCGGGATACAGCTCGGCGCATTGGCCGCCGGGCCGGTCCAGGATGTCCACCACATGGGCGGAGAGGCCCAAGAGTCCCAGCTCGAA
>CANJOI010000115.1 GCA_947475365.1 Fidelibacterota bacterium
GATCATGGTGTTCGACTTGGACACCGATGTGGTCAGCTTACGCAGCGCCTGGCTCATCAGGCGGGCGTGCAGACCCATGTGGTTGTCGCCCATCTCGCCTTCGAGTTCGGCACGCGGTGTGAGCGCGGCGACCGAGTCCACCACCAGCACGTCGATGGCGCCGGAGCGGACCAGGGTATCGGCGATTTCGAGTGCCTGTTCGCCGGCGTCGGGCTGGGAGATCAGAAGGTCATCGAGGTTGACGCCGAGTTTGCGGGCATAGCCGGGGTCGAGCGCGTGTTCCGCGTCGATGAAGGCGCAGGTGCCGCCGCTCTTCTGGGCTTCGGCGATCACATGCAGCGCGAGGGTGGTCTTGCCGGAGCTTTCCGGCCCGTAGACTTCGATGATGCGGCCCTTGGGGAGGCCGCCGATGCCAAGCGCGAGATCGAGGCCGAGGGAGCCGGTCGGGATGGCGGCGATATCCATTGCTTTGTCGCTGCCGCCCAGGCGCATGATCGAGCCCTTGCCGAACGACCGCTCAATCTGGACCAGGGCGGCGTCGAGGGCTTTGTTCTTATCCATGGAGTCTTTCTCAACGAGGCGGAGGGCGGGGTCAGCGGGCATCGGGCGGCTCCTGTTGTCTATTCAGTCTTGGGGGCCTGTTCAACGGGAGTGGCGATTGGGCGCCGGGAGGGAAATCAGCCCCTGGTTTCCCCCGAAATCCCCTCAAAACGTGATGTGATGTTTGTACCCATTTTGTTCTTTTCTCGCAAGGACGAAATAGAACAAAGAACGAACTTTGTTTTTATTGATTTTTATCAATATGTTAAAAGGTCGATTCAGCCCTGCAATTTTTCGTGGAGAACACCAGCGGGCCTCGCGCTACTCCAGAGGGCGTGTTCCGCATCGCTCTTCAAGGACGGATGCCATGACCAAGAAAATCGACACCACCGCCGTCAAAGCCGTGGTCGGCACCATGTATCCCCCGCCGTTTCACCACCCCTGCCGCGCCCGGGCAAAGGCCAAGCTCGGCGATCTCGCCGGCCTCACCCAGTTTGGCGTCAATCTGGTGCGCCTGAAGCCGGGGGTCTGGTCGAGCCAACGGCACTGGCATTCTCATGAGGACGAGTTCGTCTACATCCTCGAAGGCGAAGCGGTTCTGGTGACCGACGCCGGCGAGGAAACCCTGCGCCCCGGCGATGCCGCGGGGTTCAAGGGCGGCGTGGCCGACGGCCATCACCTGCAGAATCGCGGCGATACTGATGTGGTCTACCTGGAAGTGGGCTCGCGCATTCCGGCGTGCGGCGCGCAGTATCCGGACATTGACCTGATAGCGCCCTCGGGCGCGAAGCCCGCCATGTACACCCGCCGCGACGGCATGCCCTACACGGATATCAAGCGCCGCGGGCCGGAGGACTAGCTACTTCCCCAGCACCGCATGGGCCACGGCGGCTTCGAATTCCGCCGACTGGCCGACGGTGTTGTTGAGCACCACGATGGTCAGCTTGCTCTTCGGGTAGGTGTTGATCATGGCGTTGAAGCCGTCGATGGAGCCGCTATGGCCGATGCGCGGTTCGCCGGCGAAGGTCCCGGTCATAAGGCCCATGGCGTAACCCGTGGGCGGCTCCACGCCCGCCGGCGGCGCGCGGGTGACGCCGGCGCGGGTGTCGATGGGCGTACCGTTTTTATACCGGCCGGGCGTGGTCATATCGGCGAGGGTTTCGGGCTTCAGCACCTTGCCGCCGAACAATGCGTCATGCCATTTAGCGAGATCGCCGATGGTCGAGCGCATGGCGCCCGCGCCCGCGGGCCAGGTCATCGAGGCATAAGTCGTGTTGCGAAATTCGCCCTTCGAGTCCTTCACCAGGTCATAGCCGCTGGCGCGATTGGGCACGATCGCCAGCACATCGTCCATGGCGGTCTGGCTGAGCGCCAGTTTGTCGAAGATGCGCGCCTTGAGGAACGCCCCCAACGGCTGGCCGGACATTTTCTCGACAATGGCGCCCAATAGGAAATAGCCGGAATTGCTGTAGCGGTATTCGGTGCCGGGTTCGAAATCATACATCGGGCTCAGCTTCTGGATGTTGCGCACCATCTCGGCGGTGGTCATGTCCTTGTGCTGGTCGATGTCGGCTTTGGGGTCAGTGTAGTTGTGCAGACCCGAGGTGTGGTTGAGCATCATGCGCAAGGTCACGTCGTCGGCGCGCGGGAAATCCGGGAAATACTTGGAGAGCTTGTCGTCCACCGACAGCTTCTTTTCCTCAGCCAGCAGCAGCAGCGCCGCGGCCGTGAACTGCTTGGTGATGGAGCCGATACGGAACACCGTGTCCGGCTTCACGGGTACGCCGAGTTCGATATTGGCGAGGCCATACCCTTTGGAGAGAATCATCTTGCCGTCGCGCATCACGCCCACTTCGGCGCCGGCGGTGCGCTTCTCATCCATAAGCCTGGTGACCGCGGCATCGACCCGCGCTTCCATCGCCTTATCGGTTTGGGCAAATGCGGGCGCCGCCAGAAGCGGCAACAGCGCGACACAGATGGCTTTCAGCATGGTGACCCCCGTATTGACCGGGGAAGTATATCAGCGTTCCTCGGACAGCACTTCCTTCACCTTGGAGGCCAGCTGCCCCAGGCTGAAGGGCTTGGGCAGGAAGTGGAAATCGGCGGTGTCGACGATATCCCCGCGCGCGACCTCTTCCGAATAGCCGGAAATGACGATGATCTTGATCTCCGGCCGTTCGACCCGGATCAGGCGGGCAAGCGTACCGCCATCCATACCCGGCATCATCATGTCGGTGATCATCAGGTGCACCACCGGTGTGTCGCGCAGAATGTCCAAGGCCTGCTCGCCGGTACGAGCCTCCAGGATCTTGTAGCCCTTGTTCTTGAGGGCGCGCGACGCGAACACGCGCACCGCGTCTTCATCCTCCACCAGCAGGATGGTCCCCACACCGGCCAGGTCGGCCTTCGCCAGATCGGCTTCGGGGATGGCCTTGGCCGCGGCGGCGTTCTTGGCCTCGCGTTTCGCCTCCGCCTCCTCCACTTCGCGCGACACACGCGGCAGATAGATGGTGAAGGTGGCGCCCTTGCCCACGGCGGAGTCCACCAGGATGAACCCGCCGGTCTGGCGCACCACGCCGTAGACGGTGGCCAGTCCCAGGCCGGTCCCCGCGCCGGGGATTTCCTTTTTGGTCGAGAAGAACGGCTCGAAGATTCGGCCCAGGTTCTCCGGCGGGATGCCCTTGCCGGTGTCGGAGACCGCGATGCGAACGTATCGCCCGGCCGGCACCTGCTCGGCGCCCACTTGCGTCGGCGTGTCGAAGGTTTCGCCGCCGGTGGTGATGGTGAGCGTGCCGCCGCCCTGCATGGCGTCGCGGGCATTGACGGCGAGGTTGATGATGAGCTGGTCGAACTGGCCGGGATCGACGCGCACCAGGCCGAGGTCGCGCCCGTGGATCAGCTTGAATTCGATCGACTCGCCGATCAGCCGTGTCAGCAGATGCGACATCTCGGTCAGCGCGTCGGTGATGTTCATCTCGCGCGGCTGCAACGGCTGCTTGCGCGAGAACGCCAGCAGCTGGCGCACCAGGTTAGCGGCGCGGTTGGAGTTCTGCTTGATCTGCATGATGTCGGCGAAGCTGGGGTCGCCGGCGGCGTGACGCTGCAGCAGAAGGTCGCAGAACCCGATCATGGCGGTGAGCAGGTTGTTGAAGTCGTGGGCGACGCCGCCCGCGAGCTGGCCCATGGCCTGCATCTTCTGGGCCTGCGCGAATTGCACTTCCAGGTTCTTCTGCTCGGTGACGTCGATGAAATGCGCCACCACACCCTCGATCTCGCCCTCGCGCAGCACTTCCCCGCCCAGCGGAGACGCGTTCAAGGGGCCCACGAACACCGAGGTTTGGGCCACAGGCTGCCTGTCTGAAGCGCCGGCAACGCGCACGTCGAAATGCGCGCCCTCGCTGTCGCCGCCCAGAACCTTGGTCATCTCGGCGATGAAGTTGCGCCGGTCATCGAACACGACCTTATCGGAAAGACTGGCGCCCGCGATGGCGGCGCGGGACTGTCCCGTGAGCTTCTCGAAGGCGCGGTTGCAGTCGACCACCGTGCCGTCCTGGTCGGTGATGGCGATGGCGACGGGCGCTCCGTCGAACAGCGAGCGGAAGCGTTCGTAGGCCAGGCGGCTCGGCGCCGCCGCCTGCTCGCGGCGCATGCCGTCGCGCACGACCAGGGTGCGCGTGCGGGTCACGCCGGCGTCGTCATAGGTGGATTGCAGCACCAGCGCCGGGATCTGCTCGCCGCTGCGGGCGCGAAACTGTACTTCGCCCTGCCATTCGCCGTCGGCTTGCGGCCGGTTGGGGCCGGCGAGGATGTCCTCGATGGCCACGCCTTGCAGTTCTTCCGGGTCATACCCCAGCCAGCCGGCAAAGCGCTGATTGACGAAGCGCAACTGCCCGTCGACGTCCACCGAGTAGATGCCGGTGGGCAGGAAGTAGAGGAAATCCGAGAGCTCCTGGCGCTCGTGATTAAGGATGTCGCCGATGGTGCGCCGGGCGGTAATATCCACGGCGTTCCAGAGTTGCAGGCTCTCACCGCCGGGCCGGAGTTCCTTGTTCAGCAGCAGCGGGCGCACGCTGACCTCGAACCACTCCTGCTCGCCGCCCGGCCCGGTCAGGGGCACCTCAGCGCGGGTAGCAAGGCCAGTGGCGGCCGCCTGGCGCAGGCGGATCAGGGTGTCATCGCCCTCGCTGTCCTTGTCGATGCGCCGTTCCAGGAACGCGAGCGGGGTTTCCCCGCCCAGCCAGTCCTTGGCCTGGCGATTGATATGCAAAATGCGCCCATTGCTATCGGTGATGAGGCGCGGCGTATCGGTGGCGTCCACCAAGGCGGCCAGGGCGCCGCCGTCGCCGATTATCTTGCGTGCGCCAAAGACGGCCGACATCGCGGCGCCGGCGGCAAGGCCAGCCGCAACGGCGGACAAAACCGGCGCCAGACGGGGGTCCGGGATCACGGCGCCGCCAAGCGCGGCCAGCGCCGCCCCCGCGCCAAGCCCCGCCGTAATGCCCCAAATTGTACTAGTGCCTGATCGATTCATATTTTTGAGGGGCGATCATGCACTAGATTCCGAGTTTGGTCGCATTTTCTAAGATGAACCGGCCGCCACTTCATCGGAAAATGCTCTAGCTGGCACGCTTCCCCTTCAGGCGCATCACAAAGCCGATCACCTCCGCGACCGCCTTATAGTGCTCCTGGGGAATCTCATGATCAATCTCTACCGCCGCGTACAGAGCGCGGGCGAGCGGCGGGTTCTCGACGATCGGAACCTCGTGGATCTCGGCCACCTGGCGCATGCGCTTGGCGAGGTAATCAACCCCCTTGCCGACCACCACCGGCGCCGCCATGGCATCCATGTCGTATTTCAGCGCCACCGCGAAGTGGGTGGGGTTGGTGATGATCACATTGGCCTTGGACACCGCCACCATCATGCGCTGGCGGTGACGTTCGATGCGCAAGGACCGGATCTTGTTTTTGACCTTGGGATCGCCGTCCTGCTCCTTGTGCTCGTCCTTGACCTCTTGCTTGGTCATCTTGAGCTTCTCGCGGTGCGACCAGTGCTGGTAGATGTAGTCGGCCGACGCCAGCGCCGACATCACCAGCACCGTGATGAAAATCACCATGACGATAAGGCGATGAATTTCCGAGAGCGTCGTGCTGAGATCCTGATCGATCATCTTGTCCGGGTGGCCCATGGTCGGCACCACGAGGGCCGCCACCATGCCGCCGACGGCGAAAATCTTCACCAGGCCCTTCAGCATCTCGAGCACGGAGTTGAACGAGAACAAGCGCTTCAGGCCGCCGAACGGATTGATCGCCCCCAGATTGAAGGCCAGCTTCTTCGGCGTATAAGCGAGGCCCACCTGACCGATGGTGCCGATCAGCGCCGTCACCGCCAGCACCGCGATCGGGAAGGCCATCAGCACGCCCACCCGCCACACCACCGACGCCAGGAAGGTACGCATGTTGTCGACATCGATGTGCATGGTCTCGGGGCGCTCGATGAACCCGCGCAGGTAGTTCATGAGATTCTTGGCCATCCACGGCGCGATGACGCCAACCACGATCAGCGCGCCGATCAGCATGGCCGTGCTCTTGACCTCCTGCGAAACCGGGATGTTGCCTTCGCTGCGGGCCTTGCCGAGCCGTTTGCCCGTAGGCTGTTCTGTTTTAGCGTCTTTATCCTCTGACATGTCCTAACGCCCCGGAATCGCGGTGCGCAGCGGCGTCAGCAGGCCGTGCAGGCTGTTGTCCATGAAATGCAGGAACACGAGGATAATGGTGGGCAAGGACACCATCAGAATGGCGAAGCCCAGCACGATCTTGCCCGGCATCACGACGAAGAAAACGTTCAGCTGCGGCGACAGGCGCGCGAGAATGCCTGACGTAACCTGGAACACCAGCTCGAACACCAGGAATGGCGCGGCCAGTTTGATGCCCATGTAGAAGGCCTGATCGAGCAGCGCGCCGATCATCGTCACCATGTCGCGGGGAAACAGCCGCGCGCCGGGCGTCAGCAGGTTATAGCTGTCGATGGCCGCCGACAGCAGGAAGTGGTCCGTGTTGGTGACAAAGATCATGGTCACCGCCGTCATATTGATGAGGCCGATGACGATGGAACTCTGTTCCTGGGTGACCGGATCGTCGGTAAGGGCGTTGGTGATGCCGGTGGCGGTGGCGATCATCTGTCCGGCCAATTCCAGCGCCGCCATGATGATCTGCACCAGACCGCCGAGGAAACCTCCGATGATCATCTCGGAGGCCACCAGCCACACCAGGTCGGCCGGACTCTCGGGCTGCGGCGGCATCAGCGCGGTGACCATCGGCAGGACCAGGACCGTCACCAGAAGGGCGAAGATCAGGCGGATGCGCGGCGAAACATAGACCGCCGAAAAGCCCGGCAGCATGGTGAACACCACGCCGAGGCGCGCGAACACCAGCACGAACTGGAAGATGTTGATGGCGAGGTAATCGGCGAGTTGCATCGCGAGAGGACTCGCCTAAAAAATGACGTCACCCGAGGGCGACGATTTTGTCCATGACGCGGTGCGTGAATTCCGTCAGCTCGCGCAGCATCCAGGGCATGAACAGGATCATGGCGGCGAAGATCGACAGGATTTTCGGGATGAAGGTCAGGGTCATTTCCTGGATATGGGTCAGCGTCTGGAACACCGAGATAATCAGGCCGACCACCAGACCGATGACCAGCATGGGCGCCGAGACCAGCAGCATGGTCATCATGGCGTCGCGGGCGATATCGAGGACTTCGGCTTCGGACATGGATGTTCCTGCCGCCTAGATCGGCATTTTCAGGATTTCTTGGTAGGCGTTCAGCACCTTGTCGCGCACCGCCACTACGGTTTCCAGGGTGTGCTCGGCGTTGGCGACGGCGGTGACCACATCTTTCAGATCGGCTTCGCCGGTGATCTGCTTCAAGGACAGTTCTTCCGCCTGGCGGCCGGTCTTGACCGCGCTGTTGAGGCTTTCGTTGACCAAACCCAGAAACGAATTGCCCTGGTCGGCCTTAGGCGCTTCGGCCTTGCCGCCGAAGGCGGCGTCCGCGGTCTTGGCGGCGCGCTGGTAGGCGTTTACGGCCGAGGAAAAATCGATTGCCATGGTCTTCTCCTAGCCTACTTCAGAAGTTCAAGCGTCTTCGCGACCATCGAACGCGAGGTTGAGATCACGTTCATGTTGGCTTCGTAGGAACGCTGCGCTTCGCGCATGTCCATCATTTCAATGAGCGGATTGACGTTGGGCGTCAGCACGTAGCCTTGCGCATTGGCGCCGGGGTGCGACGGGTCGTATTTGGAGGCAAGCTTGCCGGGATCGTTGAAGATCTTCTTCACCGCCACCGTGTCGGCGCCGAGCGCCTTGTCGAGCTGATTGCGAAACGTCACCAGTTTGCGGCGGTATGGCTCGCCCCCCGGGGATTCAGCGGTGGAATCGACGTTGGCGAGGTTTTCGGAGATCACGCGCAGGCGCGTGGCCTGGGCCTTCATGCCCTTGGCGGCGATTTCCGAGCTGACCTTGAGATCATCCATGGTCTGGTCCCTCTTTACGCCTTACGGCGTGCCCTTGATGGCGATGGAGAGCATCTTCAAATTGGCCTGCATCAGCGTGACCGCCGTGTCGTAAGCGGCGCGGGTGTCGCTGACCTTCTGCATCTGTTCTTCGACCACCACCTGGTTGCCATCGGGCGAGGCTTCGAAGGTCTTGCGCTGGCTGATGTCGCGGTACTTTTGCTGCTCCTGAATCGTGCCCCTCAGATGGTTCGGGTTGGTGCGCGTCACTTGCACGGGCGCCGCCATCTCGCCGCGCAGCACCTGTTTGAAGTCGAGCGCGTTCAGGTCCTTCGGGCGGTAGTCAGGCGTGTCGGCGTTGGAAATGTTCTGGGACAGCACGCGCTGACGCTGGGTGGCCCAATCCATGCGGGTCATCGCCAGCTTGAAGAGCTTCAGGTTGTTCAGGTCCACGGCGCGCCACCCTTTTGGGTCTAACGAGGGGGTTCAGGTAGGCAAAATTGACCTAGGAAGCTTAATAATCTGTGAATCTCCGTTAACGCCGAAAAAATCAATAAATATCAGACTGTTAGTCCTGATTCTGGGAGTGAGGCGCTTAAACCTTTATTAAGCCGTTTCCGGCAATTCTTGCTGTGAGAATTGACCGCTGTTGCAACATCGCCACGGGCTGCCCCGCCGACCATGCCCACGAGACCATGACCGACACGCCCCCTCCGCCTCCCGGCCAGATCCCCAAAACGATCGCGGTCGCCATTGAGGAACAGGAAGGGTCTGCGGCGCCCAAGGTCAGCGCCACTGGCCGGGGTTACGCCGCCGAGCAAATCCTTGCCCTCGCGTTTGCCCGCGGGATCAAGGTGCGCGAGGACGCGGACTTGGCCCAGATCCTGGCGGCGGTGGACGTGGACAGCGAGATACCGACCGAAGCCTTTGCCGCGGTGGCCGAGATCCTGGCCCATGTTTATCGCGCCAATGGCGAGACCCCGCGCGGCTTCGCCGCGCAACAGGGACAAGGCGGCGGCTTCGCCGCGGAGCATGAACAGCCGCGGGACGCTTCCGCGAGCCAAGAGGTGAAAGAATGACTCACGTTTCCACGCCCTCGTCCGCTTCGGACGCCATCCACGCCGAGCTGTTGAAGATCGAATCCCTGATCTCCACCGCCGTGCGTCTTCTGGAAGACGGGCGCGTGGTGAACCTGCAGGCGTTACAGACGCGCACCAAGGAGATATGTGACTCGGCCCTGGCCCTGCCACGCGAGGAATCCCGCCCGCTGATCCCGGCTATGGAAGCCCTGCTGGTGGCGCTCGACACACTCACCGGCAAGCTCAACAGCCGTTTCGGTGACCTTCCGACGCTGGCCAATCTGGTGGGCGCCGACACCGCCGCCACGCTCTACGGCCAGGCGCTGAAGCATTTCCCGTAGCATACACACCGGCATGGAACCCCAGAACTACATCACCGCCGTGCTGGTCCTGATCCTGGTGATCGGGCTGATCCTCGGCCTGGCCGCGTTGTTGAAGCGCTTCGGCCTTGCGGACGCACGCGCGCTGGGACGCCGCACGCGCCTGGCCACAATTGAATCCAAATCCATCGACGGCCGGCACCGTCTGGTGCTCGTGCGCCGCGACGACGTCGAACACCTGCTGCTCATCGGCCCGAATACCAGCCAGGTGATCGAGCGCGGCATTCCCGCCGCACCCGCCGCCGACGACGACACCGGCCCCGCAAGCGCCTTCGGCCGCCTGCTCACGGGAAAACGCGACGGAGACACGCCACAATGAGCGCAAAGACCTTTAGGGCCGTGCTCGCGGTCGGATTGATCGCGGGCCTCGCGCTGCTGCCGGACGCGGCCTTCGCGCAGAATTTCTCCATCGACTTCGGCCCCACCGCCGCCACCGGGCCCAACTCCACCACCACCCGCATCGTACAGCTTCTGCTGCTGATGACGGCGCTGTCGGTGGCCCCGGCGCTGTTGATGATGGTGACCGCCTTCACCCGCATTGTCGTGGTGCTGTCGATCTTGAGGCACGCATTAGGCACCAACACCAGCCCGCCCAACGCGGTCGTCATGTCGCTGGCGCTGTTCCTGACCATCTTCGTCATGGCGCCGACCTTCGAGAACGCCTGGAACACCGGGCTTCAGCCGCTCATCAACGGCCAGATCAACGAGGCCGAATCCTTCAAGCGCACGGCCATGCCGTTCCACGATTTCATGATGCACCACGTGCGCGAAAAGGACCTGCAGCTGTTCATGAACATGGCCAAGGTGCCGCAGGTGGAGCGTCCCGAGGACACCCCCCTCCAAGCTCTCGTGCCGGCCTTCATGATCTCGGAACTGCGCCGCGCCTTCGAGATTGGGTTCCTGATCTACGTGCCCTTCATCATCATCGACATGGTCATCGCCTCGGTGCTGATGTCCATGGGCATGATGATGCTGCCGCCCATGATGCTCTCAATGCCGTTCAAGCTGATCTTCTTCGTGCTTGTGGACGGCTGGTATCTCCTCATCGGCAGCCTCGCGCAAAGCTTCCAGGGCGGATAAAGCGCCCGCCGCTGGGAATTAATTGTACCAGGTACAATTTAACGGGCTGAGACGTTTCACCAGACTCACCGAGCGCAGAAGTTGTACCTGGTACAATTAATTCTAAGATGAGACGCCCTTCCCGCGCCGCCGCATCCACCACATGGCGACGCCGGTGAAGGCGAACAGCGGCGGCAACAGGCCGCTGATGAACACCAGCAGCCACCAGCCCATGCCGAGGCCGCTGCCGGAGTGCAGCGGGCGCTGCCAGGCGAGGAACTTGCTGTTGGCGCCGTAAGCGTCGGGATCGCGCACGTCGATCACCTTCTTGGCCCAAGGATCCACCGACACCGTCACCACCGGCGCGCCGGTCACGTCGCCGGGCTTGGAGAAGGTCACGCGGTAAGGCGCGCGCGGATTTTGCGGCATCACCACGCTGCGCAGAATGCCGCCTGCGACCGGACCCTTGGCGATATCGACCACCGCGTCGGGATCGAGCGCGGTTTCGCCGTCCACCGGAGTCACGGCCATCGGCGCCTGCATACGGGCGTCGCGCACCTGGGCGTTGGCGCCGAACAGGCCGTTCACCGCCTGTGGGAAGACGATGTAGACCCCGCTGATGCACACGATCATGAACACG
>CANJOI010000116.1 GCA_947475365.1 Fidelibacterota bacterium
AACAGCGCGGCATCCACCTTGGCGGCGGCCAGCACGTCGGCGGCCGTGGACTGGGCCTGGTTCTTCTCGCGGATGCTGGTGGTCTGGGCGCTGCGCAGCGACCGGGCGGCGTCGCCCTTGCTGGTGGCGACACGGGTCTGGGCCAGAAGTTCCGCGGCCTGAACGCTGTGATAGGCCGCGGCGGCGCCCGGCGGCGGATGCACCGCCTCCACCAGCACGGCGATGGCGTCGATGCCGCTGTTCATGGTGTTGAGCTGGTCCTGCAGCTTGCCGCGGAAGCTCTCGGCGAACTGTTCCCGGCTTTGGCCGAGCACGTCGGTCAGGGTGTTGGTGGCGAAGTAGTGCACCAGAATCTGGCCGGACAGCGCCTGGATCAACTCGTCGGCCTGGGCCACGCTATAGGCGGCGTTACGCGCCGCTTCGTCGCTGGTGCCGATGCGGTAGACCACATTCATGTCCACATCCACCAGCTGGAAGCTTTGCTGGCCCGCGTCCTTGCTGGCGATGATGTAGCTGCCTTCCTCACTGGTGCCGTTGGGCGGGCCGTTGCCGGTCCAGAGGCGGTTGGCGGAGGCGGGCGGCGCGTCTTCGGCGCCGGTGGCTTCTTCCGGCGGCGGCGCGGGCGCGTCGGTGTTCAGGCGGAACTCGATCGGCAGCTTGTGGACCACGCCGGTTTCCATGGGCCGCACCTTGCCCATGGGCCAGGGCAGATGGGCGTGGATGCCGGGCCCGAACACGGTCACGGGTGTGCCGAAGCGTTCGTAGATGCCGCGCTGGTTGCCGGGCAGGGTGGTGACGCCGGTGATCAGCCAGGTGAAGACGGCCAGGGCGATGAAGCCGGGAATGACCGCCTGCTGAATGAAGGCCAGCGCCCAGCTGCGCGAGAGATCGATGCCGAGCTGGGTGCGCACCGCGACATTGATTTTCTTGAGGCTCGGCACGCCCAGCTGCAGGAGGGCGGCGGCAATCTTGCTCTCCGCGGTGGCGCGCCGGTCGGCGAGCGCGGCGTAAGGCAGGAACAGCATGGAGATGCTGCGCACGAACACTTCGGCGCCGACGGCGAAGATCAGCACGCCCAGCACAGGCTCCAGCCGCACCGCCCAGGCGAAGCCGAACACACGTAGCGCCATGATCGCCGCCAGGAACACCGCGGCGGTGATGGGCAGACGCAGCAGCTTGGCCACGGGCAGGGCCTCGGGCAGCTGCTCTTCCTTGATGGTGTGATAGAAGCGCTCGATCACCAGCAGCGGGAAGGCGGCCATGACCAGGGCCCCGGCCAGGATCTGCAAGGCGGGCGGCGTGCTGGTGGAGGTTCCACCCGCGCGCCAATACAGCGCGACCCCGGCAACACCGGCGGCGGCGATCACCGCCGAGAGGAAGGTCTGAAGCCAGCCCGCGGCGGACTCCGCCGTGATCTTGAGTTTCCCCAGGCCGCGCCGGCTGTGCCAGAGGATCCGTTTGATGCGCCCGTCGGGGGCGATGATGACTTCGACTTCCTGGGGTACGCGTCCCGCGAGCGCCTTGCGCGCCAGCGCCATGCAGGCCGCGCCCATCAGTCCCGCGCTCGCGATCAGGAGAGACGCGCCGAAGAACCCGAGCGCGCGCAGGATGGCGGCGGGCGCGCGGCCCAGCAGCGGATAAGCGATACGGTCAGCCTGCAGCAGCGCGATCCCCGCCAACAGCAGGAACAGCCCGAAGCCCAGGAGGCCCCAGGCATAACGGCGCGCGAAGGTGAATTTAGGCGTGTTCAACTGCATAGCCGGACGAAACCCCAACCGCCCTAACGTCGCTTACGTCGTAAAGCGACCCATCCCCGGCGCTCCACAGTGCGGTGCAGCATAGCACCGGCGTCGCCGCCGGAAAAAGCCGAATGTGACCACTGTGTTGCTGCTGATTTCGCACATAGTCATGTGCAAAGCGAATTGGCCCGCGCTCTAACGCGTGCGCGGGCCAATTGTGGTCTGCCGTTACGAACAGGTCCCGGCGGGCGGCCGGTGCAGGACAACCGCGCCGGCCAGCGTGCCGGTGGACTTGCTGTCCAGCAGCGCGGCCTTGCCGTTGATGAACACGGCCTCCACGCCCTCGCTCAGCACGTTGGATTTTACGTAATCGGCCTTTTGCTTGTAGGTGTTCGGATCAAACACCGTGACGTCGGCGAAGTAGCCCGGACGGAGATACCCGCGGTTCTCCAGGCGGTAGATGTCGGCGGCGCGGCCGGTGGAGGAGCGGATGAATTCGGCTTCGCTGATCACCTTGTCCATCTTCACGTACTTCTCGTACTTGCGCGAGTAGGACGCGACGGTGCGCGGGTGGTTGCCGCCGCCGTCGGAGGAGGTGACCACCCACGGCTGCTTCATGAAGGCGACGATGTCCTGCTCCGACATGTTGAACGAAGCGACCGAGCCGCCGTTCTGCCCGGCCTTGATGATGCGGATGCCGGCGTCGATGGGCTCGATCTTCCACTTGGCGGCGATCTGGCCCAGGGTCAGGCCGGTCCACTCCTGGTTGGAGGCGATCAGCAAGAGGGACTCAGGCCCGCCCCGGCGGCGCAGGTTGTCGCGCATTTCGGTGCGGATCTTTTCCAACTGCACCGGATCATCGAAACGTTTGAGCAGCGCGGCGCGGCCGCCGTCCTCGGCCCAGCGCGGGATCAGCGCTGGCTGAATGCCGGTGCCGGACGCCGGCCAGGGATATTGATTGGCGGTGACGTTGATACCCTGCGCGCGCGCGGCGTTGATGGCGGCGATCACTTCCGCAGACTTGCCGTGCACATCCACGCCCAGCGCCTTGATGTGCGTGAAGTGCACCGGAATTTGCGCCTCGCGGCCGATGCGGATCACTTCCGCCACCGAATTCATCAGGCCGACGGTGTAGGAGGATTCATCGCGCTGGTGGGTGTCGTAGTTGCCGCCGCGTTTGGCGGCTTCTTTCGCCAGTTCGATCACTTCCTCGGTCTTGGCGTAGAACTGCGGTGCGTAGAACAGACCGGTGGAGAGGCCCACCGCGCCCTGGCACATGCCTTTTACCACCAGCGCCTTTTCCTGCTGCAGTTCGGCGGCGGTGGGTTCGCGGGCGTCGTTCTTGAGAATGCGCTGGCGGATATTGCCGAAGCCCACGTAGGGCACGACATTGCTGCCGATACCGGCCTTGCCGTATTCGGCCGCGAGGTCGGCGATATCCGGCGTGCCGCCGCCGTCGACGCCGGTGAGCAGCGTGGTTACACCCTGGTACAGCCAGGGGTCGTTGACGCGGATCTTGGCATCGGGCGAGTGCAGGATTTCGTCGGCATGCGCATGGCCGTCGATGAAACCCGGCGAGACAATCTTGCCCGCGGCCTTGATAGTGGTCTTGGCGGTGTAGCGGCTGGCGGCGTCGGGGCCCACGTAGGCGATCTTATCGCCGACGATCACCACGTCCGCGGTGGTCGGCGCCTGATCGGCCCCCGTATACACCTTGCCGCCGGCGATAATGAAATCCGCCGGCGCGCTCGCGGCCTGAGCGGAAAAGATGGCGAACCCGCTGGCGCCCGCGAGAAGCCCGGCGATAAGAAGCGTCCGTGTTTTGGTCATGCTGTTACCCCTGTGATGTGAACATCACGCCCGCGCACCACCCCTAAACGGTCCGCCAGCGTCGTCGCGTCCTCCGCTCCGCTACGTTAGATTCAAGGGCATAGCCTCCGGCTATGCGATCCTTTCGGACCATCATAGACTGAAGGCAAGGGCGGCAAAGCATAGGGAATTTTGGCTTGCGCCCGGGCGCGGGACGGGGTTTTGTCCCATCTCCGGTCCCGTCACACACACATATATATGGTGAGCCCCATGAACCACAGCAGCGCGGCCCTCGGCACCTCATCGGGAACCGGCAAGCGAATCAAAGGCGTGGTCGCGGCCATCACCACCCCGGTCACCGCCGCCTTGGCGCCGGACGAGGGCAAGTTCGTCACCCTCGCCAAGTACTTGCTGGATAACGGTTGTGACGGGCTGAACGTCCTGGGCACCACCGGCGAGGCCACGTCCTTCACCGCCGAGCAGCGCATGGGCGTCATGAGCGCGGCCGCCAAGGCCCTGCCGCTCGACCGCATGATGGTGGGCACGGGCGCCGCCGCCGTGGGTGATGCGGTGAATCTCTCGCGGCATGCCGCGAACCTCGGATTCTCCGGCGTGCTGGTGCTGCCGCCGTTCTATTACAAGGGCGTCTCGGACGCGGGCGTCATCGCCTATATCGGCGCCATCGCCGAAGCCACGGCCGATTCTAAGAATGCGGGGGGCGGCATTCCGATCTACCTCTATAACTTCCCGGCGCTGTCGGGCGTGCCCTATACGCCCAAGCTGGTCAGCGCCCTGGTAAGCCAGTTCGGCGCGCGTATCGCGGGCCTCAAGGACTCCTCGGGTGATCTGCCTTACGCCAAGGAAGTCGCCGCGATCTCACCTGCGCTGGATGTGTTCCCGTCCAACGAGGCCACGCTGATGGAGGCCCGCAACGGGGGGCCGTTCGCCGGCTGTATCTCCGCCACCGCCAATTTGAACTCCAAGGATTGCGCCAAGGCCTATCACGACGGTGATGCGGCGGCGCTCGCCCGTGCGGCCTCGATCCGCAAGCTGTTCGACGGGCTGCCGTTGATCCCGGGCATCAAGGTGTTGGCCGCGCATATACACAATGACCCCGCGCTGGAGCGCCTGATGCCGCCCATGAGCGCATTCCCGGATCCGGCGGCCTTGAAGGCGCGTTTCGACGCGATCTAAGACGGTGAGCAAGACCACCATCGTTGTCGCCATCGGCGGCACCTGGGATGTGCCGCCGTGGCAGGACGAATTCGCGCGCGGCGCCCGTGGCCGGCGCGTAGTGTTCTGGCCGCAGGACGGCGTCACCGACATCCCTGAGCCTTATGTGCTGTGCTCGTGGAAGGCCAAGCCCGAGGCCTATGACATCTTCAACAAGCCGCGGGCGGTGTTCTCTCTCGGCGCGGGAGTCGATCATCTCTATGCGGTGCGCGAGAAACTGAACGCGCCGGTGACGCGGGTGATCAACACCGACCTCACCATGCGCATGGTGGAGTATGTGTGCCTGGGGGTGCTGTATCTGCACCGGCAGATCGGCCTGCACGCCGCCAATCAGGCCAAGCGCCTGTGGCCCGATATCACCCAGCCCGCGGCGAAAGACGTGCGCGTGGGCATCATGGGCCCAGGTCAACTGGGCACGGCCGCCGGTAAGGCGCTGCAGGCGATCGGCTACGATGTCGCCGGCTGGGGACGCAGCGCCAGGGCCGATGCGCCGTTCCCGATCTTCGCCGGTCCGGAGAATCTCCACGCGTTCCTCGCGCGCACGCAGGTGCTGGTCAACATCCTGCCTAACACGCCGGACACCAAGGGCTCCGTGGGCGCCGAGGTGTTCGCGAAACTCGCCAGGATGGACGGACAGAGCGGCGCTTATTTCATCAGCGCCGGGCGCGGGGAGACCGTGAACGAAACCGAGCTGGCGCAAGCGCTGCAAACGGGCGTGCTGGCGGGCGCGGTGCTTGACGTGTTCAACACGGAACCGTTGCCGCAAGACAGCCCGCTCTGGGGCATGCCCAACGTGCTGATCACGCCCCATGCCGCCGCGGATTCCTCGCCGCCCGCCATCGTCGCCCAGGTTCTGGAGACGCTCGAAAGGCTGGAACGCGGCGAGCCCTTGCCGGTGACGGTGGACCTCTCCAAGGGCTACTGATAGCGTTTCCGCCCTGACCGGGAGGGGATCATGAAACTGCTGCGCTACGGCCCTGTGGGGCAGGAAAAGCCGGGATTGCTCGACCACGACGGCGCGATCCGCGACCTGTCTCAACATATCGCCGATATCGGGCCCGACGCACTCGCCCCGGCAGAACTCGCGCGTCTCGCCGCACTCGATCCTGCGTCGCTGCCGAAGGTCAGCGGCAGCCCGCGCGTGGGCCTACCCGTGGCGGGCATCCGCAAGTTTATCGCGATCGGCCTCAACTACGCCGACCACGCCGCCGAGGCCGGCTTGCCGCTGCCCACGGAGCCGGTGGTGTTCACCAAGGCCATCAGTTGCCTCTCAGGCCCCAATGACCCGGTGATGCTGCCCAAGGACTCCAAGAAGGGTGATTGGGAAGTGGAGCTTGGCATCTTCATGGGCCGCACCGCGCGCTATGTGAGCGAAGCCGGCGCGTTGGACCATGTGGCCGGATACGCGCTGGTGAACGACGTCAGCGAACGTGAACTGCAGATGGAGCGCGGCGGCACCTGGGACAAGGGCAAGGGGTTTGATACCGCCGGCCCGGTTGGGCCCTGGCTGGTGACCGCCGATGAAGTGGGCGACCCGCAGACCCTGAGCATGTGGCTCGATGTGAACGGAAACCGCATGCAGGCCGGCACCACCGCCACCATGATCTTCAATGTCCGCCAGATCGTCAGCTACGTCAGCCGCCACATCACCTTGTGGCCCGGCGATCTTATCTGCACGGGCACGCCCCCGGGCGTGGGGATGGGCAAGAAGCCGCAGCCGGTCTTCCTCAAGACCGGCGATGTCATGACTCTCGGCATGGATAAACTGGGCACCCAGCGCCAGGAAGTGGTGGCTTGGTCTGTATGATCAGCGGTCGTCGCGGGTCCAAGCCAAGTAGGAGTAAAGGCGATCGTGTATGAATTGCGGCCAAACCTGCAATTCATCGTGAATGGCAATGCCCCAGGCGCCAGCCTGCGCCTTGATCAAAGCCAAGGGATCGGAGGTGTTTCCGAGGTAAATTTCGTCAATAAAAAGCCGGTCGGGAAAAAACGCGGAAACCTCGGCAAATGAAGCGGTGCGGTCTCCGACCAGTTCCAGATGGAATCCTGCACGCGGATTGAGCTCCTGGATGAGGGCGGGGAACAGCCGCGCATAGTCGGCATCCGAGAAGTAGGGGTGCAGAGCGCCGCGCGTAACCAGTATGACGGCGGCATCGGAACCGGCTTTTTTGATTTCGCCCCTGAGTGTTTCCCACAATTCCGGATCGCCATTGATCGCGGGGCGAAGGTCGGCGACGACGTTGGAGATGTAGCCGCTGGAATCCAAGCGGGCGGCCAGAAGGTCGGCCACCACCACGGCCAGGGCGTCTCTTTCCACATTCACCATGCGGCCCGGCTTCAGGCCAGCCTGGGGAAGGCAATCCGTCAAATAAAACGCGAACGCGCTGATCCCCGCGCCGATGTCTATGATCACCGCAGAACGTTCCGGCTCCTGGCTCAAAAAATCCGTGATCTTGTCGGCAAGAGCGAGAAATTCGCTGACTCGGGCTGACTTCGCGTCGAACTCCGCGATTTCCATGCCTTCGCCGGTCCAGAAAAGAACGCGGTCGTGATCCTCCAACTTGCGATAGACGAAATCGCCTTCCGGCCGGCTGACATAGCCAAACCTTGAAATATTGAGGAACAGCGACGGAATCAACTCCCACAGTGCGTCCGCGGCCTGATCGCCCCTGTGTTGCAGGAGCGTGGCTAGCATCGCCGCATAGGTTTCCGTGTTGCCCGATAAGGTGCTGTAGACCCGGCCTTTAGATCGCACCAATACCAGTTCAAGCGCCGCAGCGGCTTCCTGCAGGCTGGATTCCGTGACGTGGCGCCCGGAAAGCGCCCGGCGCATCAGGTCTTTTAGGCTGGCTGGATTTGACATCGCTGCACTTATCGATATTCAGCGCCCGCAACGAGCGCCGCGAACGTATCTTGATATTCATCCAGCAGGCCCGGCGGCATCAGCAGCTTGTGATAGTTTTCCCGGATCGCGGCACTCTGAACCGAACGGAAGGAGTCGTTGTTCGCCACCGTAACCGCCAAGTCAACGTATTCTTGCTCGCTGCCGGCCACCAGTCCATCGATATCCATTTGACGATATTTCGCCATGGTTGCACGTCCGCGATAGAAGCGGCCGGGCTGGGTCACCACGGGCGTTCCAACCGCGAAGGCGTCAAAACATGTATTACCGCCGCCGAAGTGAATTGTATCGAGGACGACATCCGCGCGGGTCATGAGGGCAAAGAACTCCTGCTTATTGAGCCATGAGAGCACAATAATGCGGTCTACAACATCGGGCATGGCATCCGAGAAACGCTGATAGAGCGCTTCAAACCAGTAACCTTCCATTCCCACGACCACGATTTTGGCGTGCGGATCTTTTCTCAGGATTTGTGCGAATCGCAGGTCCAGCTCGGGGTGAAATTTGTAGATCATCACCGGACAGGCATAGATGCGGTCCTTCGGCGAAAAGCCGAACTTGGACAGGTGATCCTGCTCCAGATTCGGCGAACGGCCCAGTGTGTAGGCCGGAAGTTTGGACAAGCGAATCAGCTTTTCGGAGTAGTGATCATCGCCGTCCGCGGGCTCGCTGAGGACTGATGAAAAGAACACGTCCATATCGGGTAAGCCGGTCGTTATGGGGTGGCCGGGCCAGACGCCTTGAACGCGCGCCAGGCGGGAGAGGGCCAAATAATAGCCGAACGGCTCCATTCCGATGTCGGCGTACAACAGGAAATCCAATTCGAGTTCGGCGATGGCGTTCCGTGCGGCCTCTATCGAGGGCGGCAGAATCAGCGTGGCTTTCGCGGCGGAACCGATGGCTTGCCCCTCGTTGTCCGGCGCGGGAGCAAAGCGAATGACGAAAGATTCGAAGTGTGCGGGATCCAGATCGCGCATCAGGCTGCCCATCAGGGAGCCCACCGCATGGCGATGAAGGTGCGCCGACAGGAATCCTATCCGAAGTTTTGATGATTGCCGCGGATGGCTGCAGTGCGGGGCCGTCCACCGCAGGTCCGGAGAGACGGCGAGGTGCGCGGCGGCGATCTTGCGCTGGAGGTCCTTGTCGTGCCTTCCATGATAGGCGAGGTGCATGGCGGTCTTATTCACTGACTTCAGAAGATTCTGCGGCGGGTGTTTTTCGTTGATCAGAGCATCCAGGTGCCGGTTCATGTTTGTCCTGGAAATATCGATCTGCTTGAGCGAGAGCGGCACCTTCGGAAGGGTTAGCGCGCAATAAAGCCGAAGCGCGGAATCACCGGTGCAGCGGACGCCTTCTTCTAGTGTCTCGATCGCACGCTCGTACCCTTCATCCCCCCAGCGCGCGACCGCCAGCGTCTTCCACTCTTTTGCGGTGCCCGGCTTGCGGCGGCAAATGAGTTCAAGTCTCTCCTTTAGTGTGTTTCGCTCTGCGGGGTCTGAAATCGCCGTCAACAATTCGCCGACCGCAGTGGCGTTTTGGGGGTCGCGTTCCAGGATCGGACGATTGACCTCGATGATGTAGGATTTTATGCCGAACAGCCGGCCGGCCAGGGATTTCAGTTGAACGACATTGGCGTCGTTTCGGAACAAGCCCTCAAGCCGCGAAATTTCACCAACGGCAGCCTCCTGATCGCCAAGCTTGAGCAGGCATAGAGCCATGTGAAAACCTGCGGCCAGGCTGCCGGGCAGGGCGGCCACGGCCTGAAATAAAATTCCACGCGCTTCCCCGGGGGCGTTCAAGTCAAGCAGCGTTGTGCCCAGGCCTAAGGTGACATCAATGTTCCCCGGTTGCGCGGAATAGGCGCTGCGGTAGCAGGAAAGCGCCTCACTCAGATGCCCGGCCGTGCGCAGGATGGCGGCGGCGCCGGCGCTGACGTGCCCATTACCGGGCGCGGATGCGACTGCTTTGCGCGCCGCGTCGGCGGCGGCGGTATGATCGCCGCGGCTCGACAATGCGGCCGCGGTTGCGAGCAGAGTGCTCGCGGAAGACGATGCCGATATCATGCCGTTCCTAAAGCCGCCCGTGTCAGAACGACGTCATAGCAGAAGCGGGCCGCGTAGAACGCCGGCGGCATGCGATGGAAGTGCGCCTTCCAGCCGCACTGAGCCGCGAGAGCGGAAAATTCGTCCTCGGATCGCCACATGCCAAGAAAACTGTCGTGCGCGTTCTCGACGCCGGGCCTGTAGGCTCCCTCATAGAAAAAGTCTTTTGCCAGAGCCTTGTCGGCGTTGTTGCCGATAAAAATGAGGTCGATCCGCGCGAATCTGGCCTGCAGATGCTGAAGCAGGCGCAGCGCGGTGTCATTGTTGAGGTACTTGAAGGAGCCGTAGCACACGGCCTTCGTGAATATACTGCAGTCGGTTGCAGAGGCAGCGAATTCGGAAACCTCGCCGACGACGTATCGGCGCGCAGGTGGCCGTGAGAAATTGCTTTGGGCTATTTCAATCAGATGGGGAGATGAGTCGACTCCTAGGCCACCGGAGCAGGCGTCAAACAGACGGTCGGTGAGGGCGCCATTCCCGCAGCAGAGATCCAAGATCACGTCTTTGGAGGTCAGTGCGAGGCCGCGCCGGACGCAATCTACGATCATGTCGATCTGCGCATCATCTACCGGCTTTCCGTTAACAGTGCGTTTGACCTGCCCCCAAAAGTCATCTGGAGCGCATGTCTTGGCATGTTCGTCGTACAGCTTGAGTGCTCTGTCGTCAGGGCCGCCCATGGCATCGCTCCTCTCCGGCAGCCGGAACATAGCCTTTTACAGGCAGATCATGACATGGCGCTGGTATAGTTTGGAAGGCGTCGAGGTTAGGCTTCCATGGTCCGTCTGAGTATCTAATTGCGGGTGTTGTGGGAGTAGCGTATAGCGCAATTTTCGGCCATAGTGACCCATATTTTCACCCGAATCACTCAACCAAATCATGGCGAATCTCCCCGGCTGCTTCATCCATATTGGAGCGCCAAAAACCGGTAGTACATTTTTACAGCGGGCCTTGTTCAGAAGCCGCGACTTACTGCGGCAGAAAGGCCTGCTGTACCCCGACGTCAGTTTGCGGGGTGATGGGCACCACGATATAGCATTTCTTCTCAACGGCGGTTACCCGGAGTGGGCGACGCCGCAGCCGCGTGTGCGTCGTCAGATCATTTGGGACAGATGCGGGCGTGATTTAGTGGAGTGTTGGCCTCATCTGGTTGGTCGATCTTAGGCGGCGAGCTTGCGGTGAAGCAAGCGACGATGCTCGATGGTTTTCTGTTTGATGCGGTGTCGTTCCTGCAGAATCGCCTGGCCCCTGCCGAAGTAGACGTCCGCCGGGGTTAGGTTTTCCAAACTCTCATGGTAGCGCTGGTGGTTGTAGTATTCGACGAAGCGCCCGATCTGCGCTTCGAGATCGCCAGGCAGGTAATAGTTCTCCAGCAGTATCCGGTTCTTGAGCGTTTGA
>CANJOI010000117.1 GCA_947475365.1 Fidelibacterota bacterium
GTCGAACCGGGCAGTAAGGAATTGGCCGGCGCGATTGACAAGGCACTCGCAAAATAGCCGGGCAGGCCCCTAAAGTCGCATGTGAGAAAAATTATATATCTATTTGAATTATATTAGTTAATTGGCGTGATTGTGTGGAGGTGGTGGAGCTGGCCGGCACGGGCGCGCCTGCTACGGCCCATTGCCACCGCGTTTTTCCGTCCGCCTTGCACGGACCTGCATGGGAATTTTGTCCGATAACTATCCCTTGAATTTATAGTGTGCGATCGGAATTGGGCGTAGAATAATAAGAATTGTGGATCCGCGGCTTGGTCGGGAAGGGGCAAGCCGTAGATAAGGGAGGAGTCTATAGTGCGTCTGTATGTTCCGGGTCGTTCTTTAACGGGCCTTGTTGCGGTCGCGGCCGCTTTGGCGCTGGCCGGCTGCTCCGGTCCGGCCGCTCAGAAAACCGCGAGCGTTAAGCCCGCGGCTGTCGTTGCGTCCGACGCGCCCACAGAAGGCAGCGCGAAGCGTTTGCGCCTTGTGACCGCCGAACAGTACCGCAACACACTCGCCTATGTGTTCGGCCCCAACATCACCATCCCGTCGGCCTTCGCGCCGGTAACGCGCACTGACGGTCTGCTCGGCGTCGGCACCTCTGTCGCCGGGGTGACCGCGAGCCAGATGGAGATCTACCAAAAGACCGCCGCTACCGCCGCCGCGCAGGTGGTGAACGAACGTAACCGTCACTTCCTCGTGCCGTGTACGCCGAAGGCCGCCGACGCAGCCGACGATGCTTGCGCGCGCACCTTTCTGAGCGCCGTGGGCCGGCTGGTGTATCGCCGTCCGCTGCCTGACGACCGGCTCGCTGAGTACGTCACCGCGGCCAATGAATCCGCCACTAAGCTCAAGGACTTCTATGCCGGCCTTGGCGCATCGCTGGAAGGCATGTTGCTGAGCCCGCGGGTGTTGATGGTCTCGGAGCGCGCCGAAGCCGATCCCGCGCACCCCGGTCATGATCGCCTCGACAGTTATTCACTGGCGTCACGTCTGTCGTTCTTCCTGTGGAACGCCGGCCCCGATGACTTGCTGCTGAAGGCGGCGGCCTCGGGTGAACTGCACACGCAGAAGGGCCTGTCCAAGACTCTCGACCGTATGCTCGCCAGCCCGCGCCTCGAAGCCGGCATGCGCGCATTCTTCGACGACATGTTTATGTTCGACGACTTCAACAACCTGGCCAAGGACGGGCAGATCTATCCGGTGTTCACCGGGGTCGCGGTGCAGGACGCGCGCGAGCAGACCCTGCGCACCGTGATCGACCACCTGCTGACCAGGGACCGCGATTATCGCGACCTGTTCACCACCCGCGACACCTTCATCTCGCCGTCGCTGGCCACCATCTACCGCCTGCCGGCGACACCCGGCTGGACGCCCTATGAGTTCCCGGCCGACAGCCCGCGCATGGGGCTGCTCACCCAGATCAGCTTCCTGGCGGGGCATGCGCATCCCGGCCGTTCGTCGCCGACCCTGCGCGGTAAAGCGCTGCGTGAAGTGCTGCTGTGCCAGACCGTGCCGCGTCCGCCGGCCAACGTGGACTTCTCGGCGGTCGAAAACCCGGCCTCGACCATCAAGACCCAGCGCGAGCGCGTCGCGCTGCACCTCAAGAACCCGGTGTGCGCCGGCTGCCACAAGATCACCGACCCCATGGGCCTCGCGCTCGAGAACTTCGATGGCGCCGGCCAGTTCCGTCTGGAAGAGAAGGGCTCCGCCATCGACGCCAGTGGTTCGCTGGACGGCAAGGAGTTCAAGGACGTGACCGGCCTCGCGCTCGCGCTGCACGACCACCCGCAGGTGACCTCCTGTCTGGTCAAGCGCGTGTTCGCCTACGGCACCGGCAGCCCGGCCTCGGCCGATGAAAAGGCCACCCTGGATTACCTGAACAAAAACTTCGCCGCCGGCGGCTATCGCCTGCGCAATCTGCTCAAGACGGTTGTCATGAGCAGCGCCTTCTCGACTGTTGCGACCTCGACACCTGAACCCGCGAAGACGGCCAGCATTTCCGCCTCGCACATCAAAACCGACGCTCAATAGGAGGAATCAATGAAGGACTTCTCTCGTCGCCGTGTGCTGCGTGGCGTGCTCGATGGTGGCGCAGTCACCCTTGCGCTCCCGCTCCTGAACTGCTTCCTCAACGGCAACGGCAATGCGCTGGCCGCCGGAAAGCCCATGCCGATCCGCTTCGGCACCTGGTTCTGGGGCCTCGGCATGACCGCCAGCATCTTCGTGCCCAAAAAGGCCGGGCTCGATTGGGAACTCACCGAAGAAACCCAGTCGTGGAAGAACATCAAACAGCACATGAACCTGTTCACGGGGCTGACCGCCTTCCGTGATACCGATCCGAACCTCTGCCACTACTCGGGCTGGGTCATCAACATGACCGGTCAGTCGCCCAAGGCCGGCGGCGACAAGCCGGGTGAAACGCTCGACACGACCATCTCCAACCAGGTGGGTCGCACCACGCGCTTCAAGACCCTGACCGCCACCGCCACCGGCGACGTGCGCTCGACGGTGTCTTACGAAAGCGCCAATGCGCCGACCAACCCGGAAGTCTCGCCGATCAACTTCTACACGCGCCTGTTCGGACCGGATTTCCAGGATCCGAACGCGCCGACCTTCAACCCGAACCCGAAGACCATGGTCCGCAAGAGCGTGCTCTCGGGCGTGATCAGCGAAATCAAAGGGCTCGAGAAGGAAATCGGCTCCGAGGACAAGCAGCGCCTCGACCAGTACCTGACGGGCCTGCGCCACCTGGAGCGCCAGTTCGACCAGCAGCTCACCAAGCCGGATCCGATCGCGGCCTGTGTGGCGCCGAAGGCCGTCACCTCCGAGCCGGAACTCGGCGGCGAAGCCAAGATCGTGGCGACCCGTCACAAGCTCATGACCGACCTGATGGTCATGGCCGTGGCCTGCGACCAGACCCGCGTGTTCAACATGAACTACTCGAGCGCCTCGGCCAACACGACCAAGGAAGGCTACGAGAAGCCGCACCACACCACCACGCACGAAGAGCGCGTCGACGACCATCTCGGCTACCAGGAGAACTGCTCGTGGTTCACGCGCCGTTCGCTGGAAGCCTGGGCGTACTACGTCGAGGCCTTCTCCAAGCTCAAGGAAGGCGACGGCACCTTGCTCGACAACATGCTGATCTACGCCTTCACCGATCACGGCTACGCGCGCATCCACTCGCTGGACAACATGGCGGCGATGACCGCGGGCCGCGCCGGCGGCAAGGTGAAGACTGGTCTGCACATCAAGGCGGAAGGTTCGACCACCGGCCGCATCGGCTACACCGCGCAGCGCGTCATGGGTCTCGACATCAATTCGTGGGGCGCGCGCAGCAACAATACGTCGAAGGAATTCGGCGAAATCCTCGCCTAGTCTCTCCGCCTTCGCGGTCCGGTGGGGGCGCCGGACCGCGCAAGGCGAAAGACGACAGGGCAGGGGGCGCGTCTGGCGCGCTGATACAGGTGAGGGAATTTAGATGAAGTACGTACGTATTATGGGTGCTGTCGCGGCCGTGGCCTTGTGCACCGGCGCAGGTGCGCCCAGCGCCATCCCCAAGGGCAAATTCGTCGAGGCTTATGTCCGCGAACCCATGCCGCAGGGTTTCCAGGTGGTGGTCTCGGAGATCGAAGGTCCGATCTACACCGACGCCAACGGCAAGACCCTCTACACCTGGCCGCGTCATGAGCTGCGCAATGGCGGCACCGCCGACATGAAGGGCTCGGCGTCGGCCTGTGAGGACGTCAAGACGACCGAGAACGCCGGTCTCATGAGCCCCTATCCGGCAGGGATGGAACTGCCCGAGGTCGCGACGCGTCCGACCTGCGCGCAGGTGTGGCCGCCGGTGATTGCCGGGCCAGACGCCAAGCCGGTCGGCAAGTTCTCGCTGATCAAGCGTAAGGACGGCCGCCAACAGTGGGCCTACGATGGCTTCGTGCTCTACACGTCGGTCCTGGATAAGAAGGCCGGTGACACCATCGGTGGTTCCCATACCCAGGCGCGCGGCGGTGACTCGCCCGCCTACCGCATCCCCATCAGCCCGCCCACCGACATCCCCGGTCAGTTCACCGTGGAACAGGACGTCCTGGGACGGCAGTTGATCCTGGCGAACGGCTTCACGGTCTACACTTACGACAAGGACGCCGCCAACAAGTCCAATTGCGTCGGCGACTGCCTCAAGTCCTGGCAGCCGGTGCTGGCCCCCGAAGTGGGTTACCAGGCGCGCGAGGAATGGTCAGTGGTCGAACGCTTGCCGGGCGTAAAGCAGTGGGTGTTCCGCAAACAGCCACTTTACACCTATATCGGTGACGCGAGCCCCGGCCAGCAGAAGGGCGTCGACGCCCCCAGCTGGCACACGGTGTTCACCCAGGTGGCGCCGCCGCCGCCCAAGGAGTTCACCGAGCAGGAAACCGCGGGCGGCATCGTGCTGGCCGACGCCAAGGGCAAGTCGATCTACATCTATAACTGCGGCGACGACTCCATGGACCAGCTGGCCTGCGATCACCCGGATACGCCGCAGGAATACCGCTACGCGGTCTGCGGCGGGAACGACCCCAAGGCTTGCCTTGTCAACTTCCCCTATGTGATCGCCGACAAGAGCGCCAAGGGCAACGCGGCGTGGACCACGATGGATATCGATCCTGCCACCGGTCACCGCGCGAAAGCCGGCCAGGCCGATGCGATGCATGTCTGGGCCTATCGCGACCGTCCGGTGTTCACCTTCGTGCGCGATGTGAACCCCGGCATGGTCAAGGCGCAGAACTGGGGCGAATTCTACGGACAGCGTAACGGCTACAAGGCGTTCTTCCTCCGCGAAGAATTCCAAGGCCGCTGACACACACTTATTGTTTGGTCGCATCGTTTTTCGGAAAACCGGCAACCGCTTTTCCGGCGATGCTCTGAAACGGGAGACTGCGATATGAAATACGGCATTTGTTTCTGGGGTGCGGCGGCGCTGGTGACGGGCGCGGGCGCAGGTGTGGCTGTCGCGGCGGAAGGGTCCGGGTCGTTCATTCAGAATCGCTCGATCGGTTACGTCATGACCAGCGAGCTCAAGGCGATCTACGACACGCCGGACGGTAAGATGGAATGCCCGCAGGGCATCAACGACGGCCCGCGCGAGCAGTTCAAGATCCTGTTCCCGGAAGGCAAGAAGTACACCTTGCGGGAAACCCAGCTTGAGCGCGAAGGCGAGATCTGGTTCCCCAAGACCACCCCGGAAAAAACGCAGTACCATGACTCGCAGAGCAAGATCGCTTTCGGCCTGAACCTCGACGGCAAGGTCGGCGCGAACGACTACACCAGCCCGGAAGGCGAGAAGGGCATCGACAACAACCTGCAGCGCGCCTGGGGCTGCACGGCCAATTACCGCTCGACCTCCTACAACCTGTTCGCCTTCGATAACTGGCGTAAGTACGCCTACAACATCGTGGTGCTCGAACTCACTGATGTAGACAGCCTGGTCAACGACGATGACGTCACGGTCACCACGTATCGTGGCATGGATAAGCCGATGACGGATGCGACCGGCGCCAAGTATCTGCCGGGCGGCACCCAGCGCCTCGATCTGCGGTGGGGCAAGCAGTTCATCTCGAGCTTTAAGGGCAAGATCAAGGACGGCGTGCTCACCACCGCCGGCGCCGACTACACCATGCCGTCGGCGGGCAACGGCAGCAGCATCGCCGACATCCGCTACTACAAGACCCAGTGGCGCCTGAACGTGATGCCTGAGCGTGCCGAAGGCCTGATGGCCGGCTACATCGACATCCCGGACTGGAACTCGGCCTCGAACCAGCAGCGCTCGACGCATCACCAGGCTTATGGCCAGGCGGCGACGCCCTCGATCTACCGCGCCATGATGCGCAATGCCGACTACAAGGATGAGAAGAGCGGCGACCCCGCCATCTCCATGGCGCTACGCGTGAAATTCACCCAGGTGTTCATCAAGCGTCCGGAAGGCAATGTCGCCATGAACGACACCGCTTCCGCTCCGGCCAAGAACGCCGCCGACCGCGACTAAAAAATCTCGCGCGCAAATCGCGGAAACGGCCCGCGGCAGAAATGCCGCGGGCCGTTTCATTTTTCAGCGCGCGAAGAATCTGCGTCACGTCCCCGCTTGTGTGCCACGGCGCGGTATGCTCCCCTGTCTAACAGTCATACGTCACGAAGCGGGAGGGTGGAGTGATGCGTGTTTTCTGTGCGGCCGGTCTTGGTGCGCTTTTTGCGTTTGCCGCATCGCCGGTGCTGGCGGCCGCGGCGCCGGCCACGGTCGAAATCGAAAAAATGACGTCGCCGGAATTCAAGGCGGCGCTCGCCGCCGGCAAGACCACCGCCCTGTTTTATACCGGCGGCACCGAACAGCGCGGTCCCCAGAACATCATCGCAGGGCACAACGCCATCGGCCGTGAAGTGGTCAAGCATATCGCCGAGAAGCTCGGCAATGCCATCGCCATGCCGGTGCTGCCGTTCTCGCCCACCAACGCCAATCCTGAGGTTCCGGGCGACATCAGCCTGCCCGCGGATGCGCTTGGGATCGTGCTCGAGAACATTTCCGAGCAGGCCATCGTCAACGGCTTCAAGAATGTCGTGCTGATGGGTGACAGCGGCGGCGGACAAGGACCGACCGGCGTTTATGCCGCGGTGGCAAAAAAGCTGGACGACAAATACGCGCCCAAGGGGATTCACGTTTACTATGCGGACTCTCCCTATATCGCGGCGCGCGACGCCTTCAACAAGATCCTGGTCGAAAAGGGCCTGCCGGTCGGACAACACGGCGGCATCCAGGATACCTCCGAGATGATGTATCTGGAGACCTTGCCGGGGAATAAGGACTGGGTTCGCAAAGAACTCCTGCCGCAGACCGAAGGCGCTTTGGTGGTGGACGGCAAGGTGCAGCGCGGCGCCAACACGCCAAACAACGGCATCACCGGCGACGCCCGCAAATCGAGCGTGGAACTGGGCAAGCTCCGCCACGAGATGAAGGTCGACTACGCCGTGAAGCAGATCCAGGGCTTCATCGCGTCACAGAAGAAATAGGGGACAAGGCCGAGGCGCCGGTTATCGGGAGGTAACGAGCGCAGGGGTTTTTCGGCCACACGGTCGGGTAAAATTACAAACTGTTACAGTTTGATGTTGCTTTTGAAGCACCGGGCCGGGAATGATTGGCCAGGTTTCAAGGCCGAAAGGGTTGTTTCGTGTCGCGCGGTACTGCTCCCGCGCGACATTAAACCGGTCGGAGACGAGGGGAGGCGTGGGGGAGTCCAGGCTACGGGCAGGCGCCTTACGGGCCTGACGGCGCGCAACATACGCCGGCTGCTGATCTCAAGCACTCTCGCGTGACAGACATGCGCCAGCGGAAATCCAACTCCGGTGGTGGAAAAGCATAAAGCTCGGGAAGATTTAATTTTAGGGAGGGAAGCGTGAATTTTACAAAGCCAATGACGGCCCGATTGATGTCCGGCACCAGCCTTTTGGCCATGAGCCTCGCGCTCGTCGGCGCAGGCAGCGCGATGGCGCAAACCGCAGCGCCCCAGACCGCGCAGGCGCCGGAAGTCGAAGAAGTGATCGTCACCGGTTCGCGCCTCCAGGCCAGCGGCTTCGAGACGCCGACGCCGGTGACGGTGGTGACCGCCGAAGCCCTCCTGGAATCGCAGCCGTCCAATATCGCTGACGCGCTCAAGCAGGTTCCGGCCCTGGGCGCCACGCTCTCCGGCAGCCAGACCGGCTCGGGCACGGGCGCTGCCGGTAATAACGGCCAGTCCAACCTGAACCTGCGCAACCTCGGCACCAACCGCAACCTGGTGCTGATCAACGGCCGGCGCATCGTTTCGTCGAACGTCAACAACTCGGTCGACATCAACACCCTGCCGCAGAACCTGGTCGCCCGCGTTGACGTGGTCACCGGCGGCGCGTCGGCGGCTTACGGCTCGGACGCCGTGGCCGGCGTGGTCAACTTCATCCTCGACACCAAGTTCGTTGGGCTCAAGGGTGAAGTCGGCGGCGGCGTGTCCACCTTCGGCGACCTGCCGAACTGGAAAGCGGCGCTCGCCTGGGGCGGCACGTTCGCCAACGACCGTCTGCACGTCGTGGCCAGCACCCAGTACTTCAGGCAGCTCGGCACTGAAGTGAACACCTATAGCGGCCGCAAATGGTGGGATCATCCCTACGGCCTGATCGCCAACACCACCGGCAAGGGCCCGACCAACCTGGTTCTGCCGGACATCAAGAGCTCGATCGGCAGCTACGGTGGTCTGATCACCAACACCATCTTGAAGGGCACGCAGTTCCTGGCCAATGGCCAGGTCGCCAAGTTCGACTACGGCTATAGCCCGGGGTCAACCTGGCAGAGCGGCGGGGACGGCGCCTGGATCCCGTTCAACCTGTCGCCGAACCAGTGGCGCACGGCGAACTTCCTGCACGGCGAATACGACATCAACGATGACACCCTGTTCTACGCCGAAGCCGCGTACTCCTTCGCCGGCGTGGACGACCGCGAGCAGCACCCGATCAACACCGGCGCGGGTAACCAATACACCATCTTCGCCGGCAACCCGTTCATCCCGGCCTCCGTTCAGGCCATCATGACGGCCAACAAGATCACATCGTTCACCATGGGCCGCTACATGCTTGATTACCCGATCGTGCATGTCATCACGCGCACGCGGGTGGCGCGCGGCTCCGTCGGGCTCAAGGGCAAGTTCGGCGGCGACGGCAATTGGAACTACGACGTGTCGTACTCGCACGGCGAAACCAACCAGCTGCTGGCGCAGACCAACCTGAATAAGGCGCGTGAGACCTACGCCGCCGCCGACGCGGTCATCAATCCCGCGACCGGTCAGATCGTCTGCCGTTCGCAGTTCTACGACACCGCCGGCAACTTCGTGCCCGGTGGCACCGGCAGGGACGCCGGGTGTAAGCCGCAGAACCTGTTCGGCACCAACACTATCGATCCGTCGACTATGGCGTGGACCATCGGCGATTCGTGGAAGCGCTACATCCTGAAGCAGAATGTCGCCGCGCTCACCATCAACGGCGACCTTGGCGACTTCCGCACCGCGGCCGGCCCAACCTCGGTCGCGGCCGGCATCGAGTGGCGTGACGAAAACGGCCGGGCTAGCACCGACCCGATTTCGGTCACGAACATCGACTTCACCGGCATCCGCGGCGGCCCCGCGGCGCTCAACGGCCGCCTCGGTCCGTTCCGCTTCGCCAACTTCCAGCCGTTCGGCGGCAAGTACAACGTGAAGGAAGCCTTCGGCGAAATCGGCATCCCGCTGCTCAAGGACAAGCCGGGTGTCGAAGCGCTCAACACCGACCTCGCCGTACGTGCCACCAACTACTCGACCTCCGGCACAGTCGTGACCTGGAAGGCCGGCGCCGACTGGCAGGTGATCCCCGACATCCGCTTCCGCGGTACGGTGTCGCGTGACATCCGCGCGCCGAACCTGCTCGAGCTCTATAACGGCGCGACCTTTAACAGCCAGAACCAGTTCTACCCGTCGAGCACCACCGGGGTCGCTACCACGGTCGTGCAGATCACCTCGGGCAATGCCAGCCTGATTCCCGAAAAGGCGCTCACCAAGACTGTGGGCGTGATTCTGACCCCGCAGATCATCCCGGGCCTCTCGATCTCGGCCGACTACTACAACATCAAGATCACCGACGCGATCCAGACGGTCGGCTCGCAGCAGACCCTCGATAACTGCTTTTTGAACATCCCGGGCTTCTGCGCTCTGATCAATGTCGTGGGCGGCGTGCCGCAGATCAAGACGCCGTTCTTGAACACCGCGGAAGTCAAGAACGCCGGCTTCGATTTTGCCGCCGACTTCAAGACCGACATCTGGGATATGCCGCTGCAGTTGGGCATGACCGCCCAGCGCCTGACCGCGGCTTACGTGCAGCCGACGGGCGGCGCCAGACAGCCGACCCTGGGCGGCAACAACGACCCGAAGTGGCGCGTCAACCTGCGCGCCAACCTGGATATCGGCGACTTCGGCATCTTCATCCAGGAGCGCTACATCGGTCCGAAGCTGGTGGACGCGCAGCGTGTGGAAGGTGTGTTCGTGGACGACAACACCGTCCAGGCCGTCATCTACAGCGACCTGACGCTGACCTATAAGGTCGAAGCGCTGGGCTCCAACAACCAGCTGTACTTGACGATCAACAACCTGACCAATCAGGAACCACCGAAGGACGTCGGAGCGCCGTCGTCATTCGCCCAGCCGGGCAATCGTAACGTCTACGATTTCATCGGCCGGAACTTCAGCATGGGTATCCGCTTCAAGTACTAAGCGTACCGCCTATAACAAAAACGGCCGCCCAGCGATGGGCGGCCGTTTCCTTTTGTGCAATCCGGGTTAGCGGTAAGAGGCGATGCGCCCCACCGGCTTAAAGCCGATGCGCTCATAGAGCGTGCGGCCGGCTTCGACGGTGGTGAGGCTGGCGAGGCGAAGCCCGGCCTTCTTGCCTTCGCGCAGCGCGTTGATGATGAGTGCTGCGGCGTAGCCCTTGCCGCGCACGGCGGCGACCGAGGCCATGGCGTAGAAACCGATGATGCCGTGGGCGCTGAAGGCTTCCAGCACCGCCACGGTCTCGCCGCCCACGGACCCGGTGTAGATGCGCTCGGGCGAGCTGGGCGCGATGGCGGCGTCTTTGACGTCGACATAAAAGGTTTTCAAGTGCGGGTCGGCCGGCGTGCTGGCCGCCGCCATCACGCTCGCGAACTGCTCGACCGCCGGCACGGAGGCGACGCGCTTGATCTCAAGGTTGGGTGGAATGATGCCGGGCACGTTGACGCTGTCCAGGCTCATGGCCATGACCCATTCGTCCTCGGGCGTGGACAAGCCGAGATCCTTGAGCGCGGGCTCCATGGAGCCGTGGCCCGACAACGGCCCGATGATCCAGGTGAACGGGAAATCCTTGGCGCGGAAGTGCTTAACCGCCGCCTCGACGCGGTCGGCGGCGAAGCGCGGATGGAGCGACGATTTGCCGATGATGTTCAGGTTGGCCGAAGCCAGCCCTGAATCCACGATCAGCAGATCGGAATTCTCAATGACCTCGGCGCCTTTGCGGCCGCGCGCCAAATAGGCTGCCCGGTCCCACAC
>CANJOI010000118.1 GCA_947475365.1 Fidelibacterota bacterium
AAGGCGCTCAACATGCTGGTGGAGGAGATGATCTGTTCCTCCAACATGGCGTTCGGGATGTATCCCGGCCTGACCCACGGCGCATACAACGCGCTCAAGCTCTACGGCACCGATGAGCAGAAGCAGACCTATTTGCCGAAGTTCACCGACGGCACCTGGAGCGGCACCATGTGCCTGACCGAGCCCCAGTGCGGCACCGACCTGGGACTGGTGCGCACCAAGGCCGAACCGCAGGCCGACGGCAGCTACAAACTCACCGGCACCAAGATCTTCATCTCGGCCGGCGAGCACGACCTCACCGACAACATCGTCCACCTGGTGCTGGCGCGCACGCCGGACGCTCCGGCCGGTATTCGCGGCATCAGCCTGTTTATCTGCCCCAAGTTCCTGCCCAAGCCGGACGGCACCCCGGGTGCGCGCAACGGCGCGTTCTGCGGCTCCATTGAGCACAAGATGGGCATCAAGGCCTCGGCCACTTGCGTGATCAATTTCGACAACGCGCAAGGCTGGCTGGTGGGCGAGTTGAACAAGGGCATGCGCGCCATGTTCGCCATGATGAACACCGCGCGCCTTGGCGTGGGCGTGCAAGGCCTGGGCCTGTCGGAAGTGGCGTACCAGGGCGGCCTGCTTTACGCGCGCGAGCGCTTGCAGGGCCGCGGTCTCAAGGGCGCGGTGGCGCCGGAAAAGCCGGCAGATCCGCTGCTCGTTCACCCCGATGTGCGCAAGAACCTCCTCACCATGAAGGCGCTGACAGAGGGCATGCGCGCGCTGGCCATGTGGGTGGCCATCAGCCAGGACAAGGCCGAGAAGGCCGCCACCGAAGAAGACCGCACCCGCCACGACGACCTGATCCAACTGCTCACCCCGGTGGTGAAGGCGTTCGGCACCGACATCGGCTTCGACAACGCCAACCTCGGCGTCCAGATCTTCGGCGGCCACGGCTATATCCGCGAGCACGGCATGGAGCAATTCGTGCGCGACGCCCGCATCACCCAGATCTACGAAGGCACCAACGGCATCCAGGCCCTCGACTTGGTGGGCCGCAAGATGAGCGCCCACTATGGCCGCTACCTGCGCGCCTTCTTCCATCCCGTGCAGCAGTTCATCGAGGAGAACGCCGCCGACCCGCAGATGGAGGAAATCGTGCTGGGGCTCGCCAAGGCGTTCGGACAGCTGCAGCAGGCAGTCGGCGCCGTGGCGCAGAAGGGCCTGTCCAACCCCAACGAAGCCGGCGCCGCGGCCACGGACCTTCTCAAGCTCCTCGGCTATGTCAGCGTCGGCTTCATGTGGGCGCGCATGGCGAAGCTGGCCTACGGCAAGCTCGGCGACGATCCGACCGGTTTCTACAAAGGCAAGGTGAAGACCGCGCGCTTCTATATGAGCAAGCTGCTGCCCCAGACCGGCGCGCTCCTGTCCTCGATCCTCGCCGGCGGCGAGACCATCATGGACCTGGAGGATGAGTTGTTCGGCGCCGGCGTAGCTGCCTAAGCTCCGCACAATGCTGCGCTACGCCACGAAGAGCGATCTGCCGCGGATCGCCGAAATCTACTGGGCCGTCTGGCACGAGACCCATGGGCCGCTCATGCCCCAGGGTGAGTGCGACCGGCGGACACCGGAATTTTTCCTGAAAAAGATCTCGTCGTTCGCGCCCTGCGCTCTGGTGGCGGAGCGCGACGGCGTGATCGTCGCCTTCTCCGCCTGGCAGGGTGTTCTGGTCGGACAGCTGTTCGTGGAGCCCAAGTGGCGCGGCAGCGGCATCGCCCAGGAGCTGATGGACGCCACCGAAACCGAGCTGGTCAAATCCGGCGTCAGCGAGGGCGAACTGCATTGCGTGGTCGGCAATACCCGCGCCCGGCGCTTTTACGAACGTTTGGGCTGGGAAAGCGAGGGAGAGTTCCTCGAGGAAACCGCCGGGTCCGAGGACGGCGTCTCCTTCTGGCGGATGACAAAGACGCTACCTGCCTAATACCGGCGGAACAGCGACCGCCGCGTATCGATGCGCGGCACTTCATCGGTGCATTTGGGATTGGGCTTGTCGCTCACCGACAGCAGCTCGAACAACGTGGGCGGCGCCCAGCGCATGTGGAAATAGCGCTCCTCGCCATCCTTGGCGGGGTTGTTGTGGAAGGTCACATGCACCTGCCACTCACCATAAGCGGTGTCATCGCAGTGGGTGGTGGGACCGCCGAAATCGCCGCGCACTTTCTCTCGGTGCAGATGATCGTGCTCCGCCTTGGCGGCGGTTTGCGCCGCATCGGCCGTCATCACCGCGGCTTCCGGCCAGCCGCTGGTCACCCACTCTTCCACGAACTCGCGCGGGGTTTGAGCGTAAGGCATGATCTTCTCGGCCTTGAAGCGGCCTGCCGCGCCGGGCACCACCCGGTAATGCGCTACCTTGGTGCGGCTGGGGACATCGGGATCGATGCTCTCCGCCTGATACTCCACCAGGAAATCGTCATCGCCGGTCAGACGCGCCTGGATGGCGGGGCCGCGTTGGGGTACCGGCGCAGTGCCGCGTTCGTTCACCAGCATCTGCGGCGCCTGCAATGGGCCGTCCATGGTCCACAGGCGATAGAAAACCGGCTGCCAGGCGGATTTGCAGCCCGGAAAGTGAGCAAGCGCGGACACCAAACGCGGGCCATCTTTCTGCGCCTCGCCGATGGAAACCTGATCGATCACCTGCGGTTCGTATTTGCCGTCCTTGGCCTGGATCGTGCTGTCCCAGACCCGCTGCCACTTGGCGCCGTCCCAGCGGTAGAGATAGGCGTTTTCGTCAAACCCGCACTGCACGCCCACCTGGGTCATGGCCTGCACGAAGGCGCCCTTCCGCGACAGCCGCACCTCGCCCAGGTACCCGCTGGCGTCGGAGAAGCTGCCCATGGAGGAATCGCACTGCGGACACAGAAGCTTCGCGGTCTTGAGTTCGGTGTTCAGCGTGTTGGTGAACTCGAAGTCGTTGTCTTTCTCGGCCATGGTGGCCATGCGCGCGTCCAACCAATCGCGCACCGCGTCGCGGGCCTCGAAGAAGGCGGGCGGAAATTCGTCCTCGGCGCGCGGGGACGGCAGCTTGCGCAGCTCGGCGAGCTTGGCGTTGATCCCGGCGAAGGTCTTGTCCTGCGGCGAACAGCTGGCGAGCACACCCGCCAAAAACAAGGCGGGCGCCGCCAGGATCAATATGCCGGTCGCCGACCTCGCCATGGCTTCTCCTACTTCGATAGATCCTCAGCCGCGATCGCGCGGTCCAGCAGCGCCACCATTTCCGGCACACCGAACAGCGCGATGAAGGAGCCCATACGCGGCCCCTGGTCCTGGCCCAACAGCACCTGATAGAGCGCGCCGAACCAATCCCTGAGATTAGGATAGGCGGCGGCGTGGGTCTTGCCCACCTCATAAACCAGGTTCTGCAGGTTCTCCGCGGATGGCTCACCGGCAAAGCCCTTGAGCAAATCGCGCAGCTGCGTGAACGCCGGCAACTCTTCCGGGCGCGCCTTGCGGAACTGCTTCGCGGGCCTCACGAAATCCTGGTAGTAGGCGATGGCGTGCTTGACCAGGCGGTCGAGCAGCGGCGCCGTGGCCGGGTTCGCATCCGGCTTGTAACGCGAAATATACTGCCAGAGCACAGCCGGGTTGTCGGTGTGGCACACGCCCGCGAGGTTCAGGAGCACGCCGAAAGTGATCGGCACCTGCTCGGAGGACGGCGGACCGCCGTGGATATGCCAGGCGGGATTGTTGAGCTTGGCGTCGTCGGCCTCGCTCCCGAGCTTACCCAGGAAATCCAGGTACTCGTCGACGTTCTTCGGGATCACGTCGAAGAACAGGCGCTTCGCGGTCTTGGGCTTTTGGTACATGAAGAGCGCCAGGCTCTCCCAGGGCGCGTACTTGAGCCAATCGTCCACGGAGAGACCGTTGCCCTTGGACTTGGAGATCTTCTGGCCCTCTTCATCCAGGAACAGTTCATAGGTCAGGTTGGTGGGCGGATCGCCGCCGAGGATGCGGCAGATGCGGCCCGAGAGCCTGACGGAATCGATCAGGTCCTTGCCCGACATCTCGTAGTCGACATCCAGCGCATACCAGCGCATGGCCCAGTCGCACTTCCACTGCAGTTTGCAGTGTCCGCCGGTGACCGGAACCGTGACCGGCTTTCCGTCCTCGTCTTGATAGGTGACAGTCCCCGCCGTCACGTCGCGTTCGACGATCGGCACCTGCAGCACCACGCCGGTTTTCTTGCACACCGGCAGAAACGGCGAGTAGGTGGCGCGGCGCTCGGGTCCCAGGGTGGGCAGGATGACATCGATCACTTCGTCATACTTTTCCAGCACCCGGCGCAGCGCCGTGTCGAACGCGCCCGACTTATACGTCTCGGTCGCGCTCTTGAACTCGTAGTCAAAGCCGAAGGAATCCAGGAAAGCGCGCAGGCGCGCGTTGTTGTGGGCGCCGAAGCTGTCGTGGGTGCCGAACGGATCAGGGATGGCTGTGAGCGGCTTGCCCAGGTGCGGGCGGATGATGTCCTGGTTGGGCACGTTGTCCGGCACCTTGCGCAGGCCGTCCATGTCGTCGGAGAAGGCGAACAGCCGCGTCTTCACGCCCGGCTGCAGAGCCTCGAACGCGCGCCGCACCATGGTGGTGCGCACCACCTCGCCGAAGGTGCCGATATGCGGCAACCCCGAGGGACCGTAGCCGGTTTCGAACAGCACATAGCCTTTGGCTGGTACTTTGCCTTTGAGGCGTTCGTCCCAAAGGACGCGCGCCTCGGCGAGGGGCCAGGCGTTGCTATGACGGGCGAGGGCGGCGAGTTCGGTCATTTTGAAGCTGTTTTTCTCAAGAAACCCAAGGCGATACTGTCCTAGAGCGTTTCGGCCCCCGAGGAAAGGCGCTTCCCCTAAATTATTGCAGGCGTAGGATTTTGCCGTGCCCGCCCACCGCGATTTAGCGAGAGTGTCTTTGGAAATATTCTTATTCCAGAGGCATGTTACCCGCACCGAGGAGACGTCCCATGCACGGCCCTGCCCTGCCCGCCCTGGATGCGCGGTTCCTGGAACCCGCCGGGTTCCAATGGGGCGTCTTCACCAATGCCCGCGGGCAAGCGCTGCGCTGGGGTCACCTTCCCGTGCCGGAGGCGCGCGCACAAGAAACGCGGAGCGTTGTGATCGTGGGCGGCTTTGGCGAGTTCGTCGAAAAATACTTCGAGACCATCCGCGATTTCGCCGCGCGCGGCTTCGCGGTGTGGTGTCTCGATTGGGCCGGACAAGGTGAATCCGCCCGCCCCGAAGCCAATCCCACACGTCCGCTGGCGCGGGATTTCGCCGCCGACGCCGACGACCTCGCGGCCTTTGCCGAACGCATGATCCAGGGTGGCGCACGCCTGCTGGTGGCGCACTCCATGGGCGGCGCCATCGGCCTGTATTCCCTGGCCCGCCATCCCAAGGTGTTCGATGCCGCCGTTCTCTCGGCGCCGATGCTGGGCCTGCTGCTGGGCGGCCTGCCGCGCCCGCTGGCCGCGGCGATCGTCTGGCTTGGAACCAAACTTACCGGCCTTGAGGCCTTCGCCCCCGGCGCCAAGCGCTGGGCCGCCGAGCCGGACTTGTGTCCGGCGAAGAGCCACGTCTCCAACGACCCGGCGCGCTGCCTGGTGCAACGCGAATGGTACACCGCGCATCCCGGGCTGCAGGTGGACGGCGCCACCTACGGCTGGCTCAAGACCGCGCTGGACCTGACCGATACGCTGAACGACCCAGCCCTGCTGGCGAAGATAACGCGGCCCGTGCTGATCGGCAGCGCCGGACGCGACGTTCTGGTGAGCCCCGAGCGGCACGCCGTCACGGCCGCCGCCCTGCCCAACGGCAAGCTGGTGCAATTTCCGGACGCCAAGCACGAGTTGTTCATGGAAGCTGACATCGTGCGCAACGCCTGGTTCGCGGCCATCGATGAATTTCTCAATACCAGCCTGCCTGCATGAACACGACCGGCAGTCCCTGGTGGCAGAAGGCCGCCATCTATCAGATCTATCCGCGCTCGTTCCAAGACAGCAACGGCGATGGTGTCGGCGATCTCGCGGGCGTCATCACGCGCCTGGATTATCTGGTGTGGCTGGGGATCGATGCGATCTGGTTGTCGCCGTTCTATCCCTCGCCCATGGCCGATTTCGGCTATGACGTTTCGGATTACTGCGGCGTCGATCCGATTTTCGGCACCTTGGCCGACTTCGACCGGCTGGTGACGGAGGCGCGGGCGCGCGGCCTCAAAGTCATCGTCGATTTCGTGCCCAACCACACCTCGGAAGCCCATCCTTGGTTCGTGGAGAGTCGCGGCAGCCGCGACAATCCCAAGCGCGACTGGTTCATCTGGCGCGATCCCAGGCCCGACGGCGGCCCGCCCAACAACTGGCTGTCGGAGTTCGGCGGCGCGGCCTGGACCAAAGATGAGATCACCGGCCAATACTATTACCACGCCTATCTGCCGCAGCAGCCGGACCTGAACTGGCGCAATCCCGCTGTGCGCGCGGCCATGCGGGATGTGCTCACGTTCTGGCTGGAGCGCGGCGTGGACGGCTTCCGCCTCGACACCATCCACCACCTGTTCGAGGACGAAGGCTTGCGCGACAACCCGCCCAATCCTGATTTCAAGGACGGCATGGCGCCGACGTTGCGGTTCGACCGCGTGCATCAGTTCGACCAGCCGGAAGTCCACGGCATCCTCCAGGACTGGCGTCACCTGTTGGAGAGCTATCCGGGCCATGAGCGCGTCCTGGTGAGCGAGGCTTATCTGCCGCTCGAAAAAGTCATGGGCTACTACGGCGGCGGCAAAGGCGCGCATCTGCCGTTCAACTTCCAGCTGATCGGCGCGCCGTGGGATGCGGCGTTCCTGGCCAGCCTCATCACCCGCTATGAATCACTGCTGCCGCCGGGCGGATGGCCCAACTGGGTGCTGGGAAACCACGACCGGTCGCGGGTCGCGAGCCGCTTCGGGCCGGACGCCGCGCCGCTGGCCACCATGCTGCTGCTGACCTTGCGCGGCACGCCCACGCTTTATTATGGCGACGAACTCGGCCTCGCAGACGTTCCGGTGCCGCCGGAGATGGTGCAGGACCCGTGGGAGAAACTCGTTCCCGGCTTCGGCCTCGGCCGCGATCCGGTCCGCACCCCCATGCCGTGGGATGCAAGTGCCAGCGCAGGCTTCACGACCGGCACGCCCTGGCTGCCGCTCAACGCCGACTTCGCCACCCGCAACGTGGCGGCGGAGAAGAACAACCTCCTGCTGCTTACCCGCGACTTGCTCGCCCTGCGCAAACACGAAACCGCGCTGCAGACGGGGGCCTACGGCCTGATCGAAAGCCGTAGCGACATCCTCACGTATGAGCGCCTCGCCGTGGATCGTCGCTTGCAGGTCGTGCTGAACATGAGCGCGGCGGCCCAGCACACGCCGGTGCCGGCCTACGAACTGCTGCTGTCCACCCGGCGCGACCGCGCGGGTGAAATGGCGGAAAGACTCCTCCGCCTCAGGCCGCACGAAGGCGTGGTCCTGGCGATCAGGGAATAGTTGCGAGCGGGGGATAGAGCCGCTACAGGTCATGCTTCCCTATGACCGTTTTGCCGCCCCAAGCCACCCGCCGCGTTGTGCTCCCGGATGTGCCCGTCGTCGTGGCCGAATGGACCACCGCGGCCATCCTCGATCCCTCCGGCGAACTTTCCATCAAGCCCGCAGCAGCGGCCGGGCAACGAGTCGCCGGGGCGCGGCCGATCCTGTGCCATGCACCCGCGACCGCGGCGCGGCTGCGGGTGGAACGGTTCCCCGCGTTCGACGTGCTGGAACTGTTCGCCTTCGTGCATCCGGCCACCTTCTGCCTGCCGACGGTGGGCGGGCTGGCGGCCACCTTGGGCCTTCCGCCGCCCGCCGCCTTCGATGATCACCCGGTCACCCTGCGCGACGCCGCGCACACCCTTTTGATCACGCTGTCGCGCCTGCACGAGCTGGAAACCAAGGCGCTGGCGGCCGTCGCCGGCGCCATGACCCGGGGCGGCTGGCTATGGGGACCCGCGGTGCTGGTAGCCCTGGGCGGCGACCCGAACGAGACCAAGGGCTACGGCCCCGCCGCGGGCTTGCGCATCTGGCAAGGACTGCCGGAGTGGGAAGAACGCGCGCCGCCGCTGCCGCCGGGAAACATCCCGCTCGATCCGGCCGAGAGCGAGCAACGCCTGGTGCGCCTGCTCGGCGCCAATGCCGAACCGCGCAACGTACAGCGCACCTATACCCGCGACGTGACCGCGGCCTTCCAGCCGCGCGCCAACGCCAGCCAGCCGCTGCTGGTCCTGGCCGAAGCCGGCACCGGCACCGGCAAGACCTTGGGCTATGTGGCGCCGGCCAGCGTGTGGGCCGAACGCAACGGCGGCGCGGTGTGGCTATCCACCTTCACCCGCAACCTCCAGCGCCAGTTGGACCAGGAACTGGACCGGCTGCATCCCGATGCGGACGACAAGAAGCGCAAGGTGGTGATTCGCAAGGGCCGCGAGAACTATCTCTGCCTTCTGAGCTTTGAGGATGCCGTCAACCGGCTCCAGACCCAGCCCTATGATGCCATAGGCCTCGGTATCCTCGCCCGCTGGGCCTCAAGGACGCGCAACGGGGACATGGTTGGCGGGGACTTGCCTGGCTGGCTACCGGAAATCCTCGGACGCGAGAAGACCCTGGGACTCGCGGACCGGCGCGGTGAATGTATCTACGGCGCCTGTGCGCATTATCAGAAGTGTTTCATCGAACGCACCATCCGCCGCGCCCGCCACGCCGATATCGTGGTGGCGAACCATGCCCTGGTGATGGCGCAAGCGGCGCTGGGCGGGCTCGACGATGGTTCGCGGCCCACGCGTTATGTGTTTGACGAAGGTCATCACATTTTCGAAGCCGCTGACTCCGCTTTTTCCGCCAATCTCTCGGGTTTCGAGACGGCGGAACTGCGGCGCTGGCTGTTGGGCGCCGAAGGCGGCGCCACCCGCAGCCGCGCCCGCGGCTTGAAACGCCGCACCGAGGATCTGATCGCCGCGGTGTCGGAACAGAAAAGCGATTTGCCGCTGGCCATGATCCTGGACGAAATCCTGATGGCGGCGCGCGCATTGCCGGGCCAAGGCTGGCGCGGCCGCATCAAGGACGGGAAACCTCACGGCCCGGCGGAGGCCTTCCTCGCCCTGGTGCGCGCCCAGGTGCTGGCGCGGGTGGATTCCTCGTCGCCCTACTCACTGGAAACCGAAACCACACCTCCGGTAGAAGGCCTGCTGGAGGCCGCCACGGATTTGGAAAAAGCGCTTGGCCGGTTGGAATCGCCCTTGCGGCGCATGATCTCCGCCCTCGAAGGCGTGCTGGAGGACCAGGCGAGCAAGCTCGACACCGAGACCCGCGGGCGCATCGAATCCCTTGTGCGGTCGCTGGACCGGCGCGGCGTGATTCAAGTAGCCGCCTGGCGCTCCATGCTCGCCGCCCTCAGCGCAGCTACGCCTCCGGAATTCGTGGACTGGCTCAGCCTCGAACGCGAAGGTGGCAACGACCTCGATGTGGGCCTGCATCGTCACTGGCTCGATCCCACCCTTCCGTTCGCGCGCGCTTTGGCCGATCACGCGCACGGCATCGTCGTGACCTCCGCCACACTCTTAGACGGTGAACCCGAAAGCGGGCCGGACTGGACCAGCGCGGAGCAGCGCGTGGGCGCCAATCACCTGTCGCCCAGCATTACCCGCGTCTCCCTGCCCTCGCCTTTCGACTATGTGGACCGCACCCGCGTGATTGTGGTCACCGACGTACGCAAGGATGACTTCACCCAGGTCGCCAGCGCCTACCGCGAGCTGTTCACGGCCTCCGGCGGGGGCGCGCTCGGTCTGTTCACCGCCATCTCGCGCCTGCGCGAAGTGCAAAAGCGCATCGCGCCCGCCCTCGATGCCGCCGGTATTCCGCTCTACGCCCAGCATGTGGACGCCATGGACATCTCCACCCTGGTGGACATCTTCCGCGCCGAGCAGGACGCCTGCCTGCTGGGAACCGATGCTGTAAGGGAAGGCGTGGACGTGCCGGGCGGATCGCTGCGCCTGGTGGTGTTCGACCGCGTGCCCTGGCCGCGCCCCGACATCCTGCACAAGGCGCGGCGCAGCTTCTTCGGCAAGCGCACCTATGACGATGCGGTCACGCGGCTGCGCCTGAAGCAGGCCTTCGGCCGCCTGATCCGCCGCGACACCGACCGGGGCATTTTCGTGCTGCTGGACCCGATGATGCCGTCGCGGCTGAAGACCGCGTTTCCGCCGGGGGTGCCGTATCTCAGGGTGGGATTGAAGGAGGCGGTGGAGGAAATCCAGGCGTTTTTCGCCAAGACCTAATCGTTATTGGTGTCGACCAGCGTCAGCGTGACCGGCGTGGTGCCCACCGGCGCGGCTTGACGGGTAATCTCGATGCGCGCCCGGTCGCGCTCCACGCACTGGCCCTTCGCGCCCTCGGGCAATGCGATATTCGCGAGTTCCTTGCGCGAGATGCGGATCGGCACCAAGGGGTGCGCCACACCCCAGCTGGCCTGCCGTTCCTTGTCGATGAACAGCAACGTCCAGTAGTCGGCCAGCGGCAGCCAATGCAGCTCGCCGTAATCCTTGTAGGCGAAGCCGATGACTTTATTGAGTTCATCCTCGGTGATGCCGGTGTCCACGGCGCACACCTTCACCCACGGCCAATCGGTGAGCGGCGCCACGTCGAGGGCCGCACCCTCCGCCATCAGCGCGAAGCGCAGGTTCTTCTGGAACACCAGCTCCTTGCCCGACGCAGGGCCGCCGGTACGGGTGTAGAGGATGTAAAGCGTCGCCGGCGCCAGCGAAAACACCACCAGCAGAACGAGGACGCGCAGGAACGTGGGCGAGGGTTTCCAGGACATGGAGGGCATACTCGTTGAATAAGAGGCAAAATAAAAGGGCCGCGGTGCGTCCACCACGGCCCTTTTGATCTCTAATGGTTGGCTGACTTAGAAGTCCATGCCGCCCATGCCGCCGCCGCCCGGCGGCATGGCAGGAGCTTCATCCTTCTTCGGCAGATCGGCCACCATCGCTTCGGTGGTGATCAGGAGGCCGGCCAC
>CANJOI010000119.1 GCA_947475365.1 Fidelibacterota bacterium
CGTCACCGCCACCGGCAACCTCGACGTCATCACCGTCGATCACATGCGCAAGATGAAAGACCGCGCCATCGTCTGCAACATCGGCCACTTCGACACCGAGATCCAGACCGAGGCCCTGCGTAACTTCAAGTGGCACAACGTGAAGCCGCAGGTGGACGAGATCGAGTTCCCGGACGGCAAGCGCATCATCCTTTTGGCCGAAGGCCGCCTGGTGAACCTGGGCTGCGGCACCGGCCACCCGAGCTTCGTCATGAGCGCCTCGTTCTCCAACCAGGTCCTGGCGCAGATGGAACTGTGGCAGAACGGCGCCAAGTACGAGAAGAAGGTCTACGTGCTGCCCAAGCACCTGGACGAGAAGGTGGCCGAACTGCACCTCGCCAAGGTCGGCGCCAAGCTCACCAAGCTCTCGGCCAAGCAGGCCTCCTACATCGGCGTCAACGCCGCCGGGCCGTTCAAGCCGGAAACCTATCGCTACTAACAGGCCCGCCGCCATCGGCGGCGGCTAATTCGGAAGGGGGACGGTTTAACCGTCCCCCTTTTCGTTTGTTCGCGCTATCTTCCCTTGAGTTGAAACGGAAAAGTGCGCGATGGAGTTTCTGACGCCGCCGGTGCTCACTGGCCTGATCGCGGTCCTGGTGTTGGTGCCGCCCGCCGCGTGGCTGCTCTGGCGCCAGCACCGTCATTGGCGCAGGGCTGAAACCGCCGCCAGCGCCGCCTCTTATAGCCACGCCGCGCTGCAGGCCGCCCTCGAAACCGCGCCCGAGGGCTATTTCGCCTGGTATCACCAGCCCATCGCCGAAGACGATCAAGACACCGACGCCCTGCCGCGCTTCCGCGACCAGGGCTATGGCTCGCGCCGTCTGGCCGTGCTCTTGGACCTGTTCCGGGGCATGGAAGCCACCTTCGACGACGTGCTCGAAGGTTTTGACCGGCCGTCGCGTGAGACGCTGGAGGCCGCCGTCAGGACCTTGCGCGACGGCGGCACGGGATTCCAGATCGACCTCAACCACACCACCACCGCCCGGCGCATCCAGGCGCGCGGCGTGCGCGCCACCGACACCCAGGGACGCACCATGGGGGACGTGGTGTGGATGAGCGACGTCACCGAAGGCGTGGCCGCCGTCGACACGCTGACGCATGAAACCGCCGCGCTGCGCAAGGAATGCGACCTGCTCAAGGCCGCGCTGGACGGCATGGCGGACCCGATCTGGGTACGGGACGACGACCTGTCGCTGATCTATTGCAACGCGGCCTATGTGAAGGCCGTGGACGCCAAGGACGCCGGCGACGTGGTGGCGCGCGGCCGCGAGATGAGCCCGCGCGTGGCCGTGCGCGAGGTGCGCGCGCTCGCCGCCGCCGCGCGCGCCGCCGGCGAAACCCGCCGCTCGTCGTTCCACATGGTCATCGACGGCAGCCGCCGCCTGATGGAAGTCACCGAATCTCCCGTCGAACACCCGGGCCGGGAGACGCCGCCCGCGGAGACCGCGCAGCTGTTCTCCGACGGCAGCGGGCGCCTGACCGCCGGATTGGCCTATGACATCACCCGCCAGGAAGAACTCGAAACCCGCCTCAAGCGCGAAGCCGCGGCGCATGCCGACGTGCTGGAGCGCTTAGGGACCGCCATTGCCATCTTTGGCCCCGACACACGACTGATCTTCTTCAACACGGCCTATTCGGAGCTGTGGCAGCTCACCCCCGGCTGGCTGCTGGAAGGCCCCACCTACGCCACCGTGCTCGACACCTTGCGCGGCGAACGCAAGCTGCCGGAAGTCGCCGACTTCCCGGCCTACAAAGAGAAGGAGCTGTCGCGCTTCAACTCCCTGATTGAGCCCATGGAGGACGTGCTGCATCTGCCCGACGGCGGCACGCTGCGCCGCGTGATCGCGCCGCACCCCATGGGCGGGCTGCTCACCACCTATGAGGACATTACCGACACGCTGGTCCTCGAGCGCTCCTACAACACGCTGATCGCCGTACAGCGCGAAACCATCGACAATCTGCAGGAAGCCGTGGCTGTGTTCGGCGCCGACGGCCAGCTGCGCCTGGCCAACCCCGCCTTCGCCGATCTCTGGGAGCTGTCGCTGGATGCGTTGCGGGAAGGCCCGGCCATGGGGGCGGTGATCGAGGCGTTCCGCGGTTTCTTCGACGACGACACGGTCTGGGCCCGCCACCGCGCGGTCATGCTCACCGCCCTGGATGCCGACCGCAGCCGCGCCGCGCAGCAAGGGCGCGTGGTGCGCAAGGACGGATCGGTGCTCGAGTTCATTTCCGTGCCGCTGCCGGATGGCGGCGTGCTGTTCTGCTACAACGACGTCTCGGCGCCCGAGCGCGTCGCCCAGGCCTTGCGCGGGCGTGCCGAGGCGCTCACCGCCACCGACAAACTGCGCAGCGAGTTCATCACCAGTGTCACCGCCGAGCTGGAGGGGCCCGCGCGCTCCATCGCGCAGCTGGCGGAAAAACTCCGCGGCACGCCCGAGGCGCTCACCGCGGCGCATGACATCCTGGAAGCCGCCGAGGCGCTCAAAATGCTGATCACCGACGTGCGCGATCTGTCGGGTGTGGAAGCGGGGCACCAGGTGCTCAGCCTCGACTCCTTTGACATCTGCGACCTCGTCACCCGCGTCACCGCCATGACCAAGGAAGCCGTGCGCCGCCGCGGTGTCGCGCTCGCCGTGAATTGTCCTGACGACACCGGCTGGATGGTGGGCGACGCGGTGCGCATCAAACAGACGCTGTTTCACATCATCAGCGGCGCCCTCAAGACCGCGGCGGGGAAACAGGTGACTCTGTCGGCGCAGCGCGGCCAGGACGAGGTGGTGTTCGCGGTCCGCTACCGCGCCGACGCCGAAGCCCGCGGCCTGGGGCTCGGGATCTATCTCGCCCAGCGCATCGCCGAGCTTCACGGCGGCGCCCTGGAGCTGGCGACGGAAGGCGAAGAGTCCGTGGTGCGCTGCCGCTTGCCGGCCGGTGACGCCGCCGTGCGGGCCGCGGACGGCTGATCCCCATGGACTACCTTCGTCGCACCCCCGTCATAGAAATCGACCTGCCGGGCGAAGCCGACACCCAAGCCCTGGGCCGCGCCATCGCCCGCCGCGCCGGGCAAGGCGACATGATCGCGCTCGAAGGCGGGTTGGGCGCCGGCAAAACCACTTTGGCGCGGGGATTCATCCAGCACTTCACCGGCGCCGTCGAGGAGGTGGTGAGTCCCACCTTCACTCTGGCGCAGCTCTATGACGGCCCCGTGCCGATCTGGCATTTCGATCTCTACCGCCTCAAGGATCCCATGGAGGTGCTGGAACTCGGCCTGGAAGATGCGTTGACCGAGGGCATCGTGCTGGTGGAATGGCCGGAGCGCATGGTGCACCTGCTGCCTCAACGGCGGCTGGAAGTGGGCCTTGCTCTCGGTCTAAATAACGGACGGCGGGCCCGGCTCGCGGGCGATCCCTCCTGGCAAACGCGCCTCAAAGAAATTGAGCTGGAAGAGATTAGGAACGATGTCCCCGGACGAATCTAAAGTGGACCGTCAGGCCCTGATCGACACCTTCCTGAGCACTTCAGGCTGGCAGGGCGCGAAGCGCTGGCGGCTCGCGGGCGATGCGTCGTTCCGCAAATACGACCGCGTGGAGAAAGACGGCCGCCGCGTGGTGCTGATGGATGCGCCTCCGCCGCAAGAAGACGTGCGGCCTTTCGTCAGTATCGCCCGGCACCTGCATGCGCGCGGATTCTCGGTGCCCGAAATCCTGGCGGAAGATCCCGAAACCGGCCTTCTGCTGCTGGAGGACCTGGGCGACGACACCTATACGCGCCTGCTCAACGCGGGCGGTGATGAAGAAGCCCTCTACGGCGCCGCCATCGACGCGCTGATCGCCTTGCACCAACGGCCGGAAGCCGACGTGGTGCCGCCGGGCGTGATCCCCTGCAGCAAGGAGCGCCTGCTGGAAGAGGCCGGACGCATTCACAGCTGGTACTTGCGCCTGGTGGGGGCGGGCCCGTTGCCCGCCGCGGCGATCGCGGAATTCGAAGACATCTGGAACGCCCTGCTGCCGGTGGCGTGGAAGATACCGACCTCGCTGATCCTGTTCGACTATCACATCGACAACCTGATGAAGGTGGCGGGCCGCGGCGGCATGCAGGCCTGCGGTATCCTGGATTTTCAGGACGCCATCACCGGGCCCACCACTTACGATCTCATGTCCCTGCTCGAAGACGCGCGCCGCGACGTGCCCGCGCACATCCAGGATCTGATGAAGCAACGCTATCTCGCCGCCTTCCCGGCCATCGATCGCGCGGCCTACGACCAGTCCTGGGCGGTGATGGCGGCGCAGCGGCATTTGCGCGTCATCGGCACCTTCGCGCGCCTCAAGCTGCGCGACAACAAGCCCGACTACCTGCGCCATATGCCGCGCCTGTGGCGCTATATGGATCGCTGCCTCGCGGTTCCGCTGCTTCATCCCTTGCGCGGCTGGATCGACCGCCATGTACCGCCACCGCTGCGGACGGTCACCGCATGAAGCCCATGCCGACCACAGCCATGGTGCTGGCCGCCGGGCTCGGTCTGCGCATGCGGCCTTTGACGCTTGAGCTGCCGAAGCCGCTGGTCAAAGTCGCGGGCAAGACACTGCTGGACTGGACTCTGGACATGGCGGCCGCCAGCGGCGTGGCCAAGGCCGTGATCAATGTCCATCACCTCGGCGATAAGATCATTGCCCACACCGCCAAACGCCAGCGTCCCGCCACACTGATTTCCGACGAGAGCGAACACCTGCTCGACACGGGCGGCGGCATCGTCAAGGCCCTGCCGTTGCTGGGCGACGCGCCGTTCTTGGTGTTCAACGGCGACGGAATTCTTATCGACGGCGAAACGCCCATGCTGCGCCGCCTGACCGGGGCCTGGGACCCCGACCAGCTCGACGTGCTGATGCTGGTGCATGCGCGCGAGAGCGCGCAGGGTTTCGACGGCGCCGGGGACTTTTTCGTGAGCGGCGACGGCCGCCTGCACCGGCGCGGAACGGCGTCCAGCGCGCCTTTCGTTTATGCTGGCGCTTATATTATGCATCCGCGCATCCTCGCCGGCGAAAAGCCCGCGCCGTTTTCCATGAACCGGGTGTGGGACAAAGCCATCGCCGCCGGCCGCATGGCCGCGCTGGTGCACGATGGCGCCTGGTTCCATGTGGGCACGCCGGAAGCCGTCGGCCATACCGAGCTCCTCCTCGGGCGTATGGCGGCCGCGCGATGAAGGGCGGAACACCTTGATCAAGGTGGGCGCGCCGTGGCTTGCCCCGCGGGCGGTGTTCACCATCGCCCCGCATCTGCCGTTTCTCGATTGCCTGGCCGAAGGGATCGCCGCCCATGCGGGCGCCGATCCTCTGGCACTCGCCGGCATCACCGTGCTGCTGCCCACACGCCGCGCCTGCCGCTCGCTGCGCGAGGCCTTCCTGCGCCGCAGCGGCGGACAACCGCTGCTGCTGCCGCGTCTGATGCCGCTCAACGATCTGGACGAAGAGAACGCGCTGCTTTCCGGCATCGCGGCCGGTGAGGCAGCCGCGCGCCTGCCGCCGCCGATCGCGCCGCTCAAACGGCAACTGCTACTGGCGCGGCTGATCACGGCCGCGGGCCAGGCGCATCTGCCCGCGCAAGCCGTCGTTCTGGCGGCGGAACTTGCCCGCCTGCTCGACCAGGTGCAGACCGAACGCCTGAATTTCGACGGGCTCAAGGCGCTTGTGCCATCGGAATACGCCGAACATTGGCAGATCACCTTGGAGTTCCTGAAACTCCTCACCGACACCTGGCCGGCCATCCTTGCGGAGGAAGGCGCCCTTGACCCCGCGCATCACCGCAATCTCCTGTTCGCCGCCCAGATCGAAGCCTGGGAAACCACACCACCCGGCCCGATCATCGCTGCGGGCTCCACCGGCAGCATCCCGGCGACGGCCGATCTGCTGGCCGCTATCGCCGATCTGCCCGAAGGCTGCGTGGTGTTGCCGGGTCTCGACCAGGACCTTGATGACGACACCTGGGACCGCCTGGACGACACCCATCCCCAGACCGGCCTCCATCAGCTCCTCGCCCATCTCAAGATCGCGCGCGATCAGGTTCGCGCCTGGCCGGTGGCAGGTCCCGCGCCGACCGAACGCACACGCCTGGTGAGCGAGGCCTTCCGTCCCGCCATCGCCACCGACCGCTGGCGCGACCTGCCGCACCTACCCGCACAGGCCGTCGCAGGCCTGAGCCGCATAGACTGCCCCGGCCCGCGCGAAGAGGCCGAAGTGATCGCCCTGGTGATGCGCGAAAGCCTGGAAGTGAATGGCCGCACCTGCGCCCTGGTCACACCCGACCGGCGGTTGGCGGAGCGGGTCGCCACCGAACTCGCGCGCTGGAACATCGACATCGACGATTCCGCCGGCAAGCCATTGTCGCAGACACCACCCGGCGCGTTCCTGCGCCTGCTGGCCGCGGCGGTGGCGGAGAACTTCGCGCCGGTGGCAACGCTGGCGCTGTGCAAACATCCGCTGGCCTGTGCCGGATTCGACCCGGTGGTGTTCCGCTCCCTCACCCGCGCCGCGGAGGTGGAGCTATTCCGCGGTCCGCGCCCGGCGCCGGGATTGGCAGCGCTGCGCGCGCTGGCCGCGTTGAGCCCCCAGCGCGAAAGTCTGGAACAATGGATCGGCGCCCTGGAGAAATGCTGCGGAGATTTCGCGCGCGTCATGGCCGAACCCGCCGCGCCGCTGTCCGTGCTGCTCGAGGCCCATATGGCGGCGGCGGAAGCGCTGGCGGATACCGCCGATCTGCCGGGGCCTTTGCGCCTCTGGGCCGGTGATGCGGGGGAGGCCGCGGCGGCGTTCGCGGCGGAACTGGCCGAGGGCGCCGGCGTGCTGCGGGATCTCGCGCCCGGATCTTATCCCGCGTTGTTCGAAGCCTTGTTGCAAGGGCTGGTGGTGCGCCCGCGCTATGGGCGCCATCCGCGCCTGTCGATCCTGGGGCCCCTGGAAGCCCGGTTGCAGCGGTTTGACGTCACCATCCTGGGCGGCTTGAACGAAGGCGCCTGGCCCGCCGAGGCCGCGCCCGATCCGTGGATGAGCCGGCCCATGCGCCAGGCCTTTGGCTTGCCGTCCCATGAACGGCGTATCGGCCTGGCGGCCCACGACATCGCCCAGGCGTTCAACGCGCCGCGCGTGGTGATGACCCGCGCCGTCAAGGTGGACGGCACACCCACCGTGCCGTCGCGCTGGCTGCGCCGTTTGGAACAGGTTGTCGCGGCGGCCGGTCTCGCCCAGGCGTTTTCCAACGAACAGCTTCCCTGGCTGGCCTGGGCGCGCGCGCTCAACGAATCCAAACCACTGCCGCCCATGGGCCCGCCGGAACCCAAACCGCCGGTGGCGGCGCGCCCACGGCGGCTATCGGTAACCGAAATCGAAAAGTGGATGCGCGATCCCTACAGCATCTACGCCAGGCACATCCTCAAGCTTCGGCCGCTGGACGAACTGGACCAGGACGTCAGCGCCGCCGACTACGGTCAGGTGATCCACAAGGCGTTGCAGGCTTTCATCGCGCGCTATCCCGCGGGTCCGCTGCCGCCGAACGGCTATGACGAACTCCGCGCCCTGGGCCGCGGGCTGTTCGCCGGCGCCGCGCTGCGGCCTTCCATCATGGCCTTCTGGTGGCCACGGTTCGAGCGCATCGCCGCCTGGTTCCTGAATGAAGAGGCCGCGCGGCGGCACATGCTCCGCCAATCCTACGTGGAAGTGGCGGGCGAACTGACGCTGCCCACCGGCGGCGCGCCCTTTACCCTGGTCGCGCGCGCCGACCGCATCGATCTGCTGGCCGACGGCACACTCGGCATCCTCGACTACAAAACCGGCGCGCCGCCGTCCAACACCGAAGTGCTGGGCGGCTATTCCCCGCAGCTGCCGCTGGAAGCGGTGATCGCAGCCGCCGGCGGGTTTAAGGACATCCCGGCGAAAAGTGTGAGCGCGCTGTCCTTCTGGCAACTGCATGGCCGCGACGCCGGCGGCCGGATCGCGTCCGTCAAAGGCGATCTGGACGAGATTACCGCCACCGCGCGCGACGGGCTGCTGGGTCTGATCAGGGTCTTCGACGACCCCAACACCGGCTACGCCGCGCGGCCCAATCCCGACATGGCGCCGGTGTATAGCGACTACCTCCACCTGGCGCGGGTCAAGGAATGGGCCGGCGACGAGGATGAGTCATGAGCGCTCCATCCTCCCTGGGCATAGACGCCATCGCCATCGCCGAAGCCGAACAGAAGAAGGCGATCCATCCCGGCGCCAGCGTCTGGGTGAGCGCGTCGGCGGGCTCCGGCAAAACCAAGGTGCTCACCGACCGCGTGCTGACCCTCTTGCTGGCCGGTGTTCCGCCCGAGCGGGTCCTGTGCCTGACCTTCACCAAGGCGGCGGCGGCGGAAATGAGCAACCGTATCGCCGATCGCCTGGCGCGCTGGGCGATCCTCGATGACAGCGCGCTGGTTGACGAGGTCGCGCGCTTCACCACGCCCGATGCCGACGTCCTCAGGGCCGCGCGGCGCCTGTTCGCGCGCGTGCTGGACGCGCCGGGCGGCCTGCATATCCTGACCATCCACGCCTTCTGTCAGTCGGTACTGCGGCGCTTTCCGCTGGAAGCCGGCGTGCCGCCGCAGTTCACGGTCATGGACGACCGCGACAGCGCCGAGGCGCTGAAGGCCGCCCAGGAAGCCACCATCGCCGCCGCCCAAGGCGCCGACCGCGCGTTGGCCGAGGCCTTGGCGCTGGTGACCGCGCGCGTACACGAGACGAGTTTCACCGGCGTACTGGCTGGGTTGATCGCCAACCGCGGCAAGCTCGCCAAGGCGCTCGACCGCCATGGCAGCGTTGATCGCATCGTGTCCGCCACCGGCGCCGCGCTCGGCCTCGCCCCGGGTGATACCGAAGACGGGCTCATTGCCGCCGCCTGCGCCGATACGGCGTTCGATGCAGATAAACTCCGCGCGGCGGCCGATGCGCTGGCGCAAGGCTCGGCCAGCGACCAGGAGCGCGCGTCGGAGATCGGCGGATGGATTGCCGGCGATCGCATCGCCACCTTCGCGGACTATTACAGTGTCTTTCTGACGCAGAAGGACGTTCCCAAAGCCGACCGGAACCTTGCCACCAAGGAGGCCCAAAAGGCGAATCCCCAAGTTCTAGCCACGATGCAGGAGGAAGCCGAGCGCCTCGCGGAGGTACGCCAGAAACTCAAGGCCGCGCGCGTGCTGGCCAATACGGCGGCCCTGGTGCGCCTCGGCGCGCACATGCTGGAGCTATACGGCGCGGACAAGGCGCGGCGCGGCCTGATGGACTACGACGATCTGATCGACCGCACGCGGCGTCTCCTGGAACGCCCCGGCAGCGCCGCCTGGGTGCTCTACAAACTGGACGGCGGCATCGACCATGTGCTGATCGACGAGGCCCAGGACACCAACCCAGAACAATGGGCGATCGTGCGGGCGCTGACCGCCGAGTTCTTCGCCGGCGCCGGACGTTATGAGGAGAAGGCCGCCCTGGCGCGCACGGTGTTCGTGGTGGGCGACCGCAAGCAGTCGATCTATGGCTTCCAGGGCGCGGACCCGGCCCAGTTCGATATCGTACGCACGGCGCTGCGCGACAGCGCGGCGACGGTGAACCAGCCCTGGCAAGATATCTCTCTCAACGTGTCCTTCCGCTCGACCGCCGCTGTACTCGAGGCCGTGGACACGGTGTTCAGCCAAAGCGGCGCCCGCGACGGCCTGGGCGAGGACCAGATCCAGCATCTCGCCGCGCGCGCCGGACACGGCGGCCTGGTGGAACTGTGGCCGCCGGTGGAGCCGGCGGCCCAGGACGAAACCCCCAGCTGGAAGCCACCGGTGGAGCGTACCGAGGCGGACTCGCCGCCGCACCGCCTGGCGGCGCTGATCGCGCGCCGCATCGCCCATATGATCCGGAACGCAGAGATGCTCGCGGCCAAGGGGCGGCCGATCCGGCCCGGCGACATCATGGTGCTGGTGCGCCGCAGAACCGCGTTCGTGCGCGAGTTGGTGCGCCAGTTCAAGATCCAGGACGTCGCGGTCGCCGGCGTTGACCGCATGCAGCTCACCGAACAGCTCGCGGTCATGGATCTGATCGCCTTAGGGCAGTTCCTGCTGCTGCCGGACGATGAACTGACGCTCGCAACGGTGCTTAAAGGTCCGCTGGTAGGCCTCACCGAAGACGAGCTGTTCGTCCTCGCCCATGGGCGCGGCCCGAAGTCCCTGTGGGATGTGTTGAACGCCCATTCCGGCGCGGCGTCCCGCTTCGGCGAGGCCCAGGCGTTCCTGTCCGGCCTGCTCGCGAAAACCGATTACTTTTCGCCCGCCGAACTTTACGGCCACATCCTGGTGGCGCTGGACGGGCGCAAGAAGCTGCTGGCGCGCCTCGGGACCGAAGCCGAGGACCCGATCGATGAATTCCTCAACCTCGCGCTGGCCTATCAGCGCCAGCATGTGCCGTCGCTTCAAGGATTTTTGCACTGGCTGACCGCGGGCAAGACCGAGATCAAACGCGACCTCGACCAAAGCGGCGCCGATGCGGTGCGCGTGCTCACGGCTCACGGCGCCAAAGGCCTGCAGGCGCCGATCGTGTTCCTGCCCGATACTTGCCAGGCGCCCACGCTGCAGGATCGCTTGTTCTGGACCACGTCGGAAGATTCGCTGCTGCTATGGGCGCCGGCGGTCGACGCGCAGGATCCGCTCACCCAGCGTTTGCGCGAAATCGCCCTCACCGCCCAGGAGCAGGAATATCGCCGCCTGCTCTACGTCGCCATGACCCGCGCCGAGGACCGGCTTTATATCTGCGGCTGGCACACACGCCGCGCCCGGCCTGACGGCACCTGGTATGGCTTGATGAAGGAGGGCCTGGCGGCGTCGCCACGGTTTCAGCCGGTGGATGATGCGTTCTTCGCCGCGGACACATTGTTCTCCGCGCCCGAGATCCTGCGCATGACCTCGCCGCAGGAGGGGGCGCCGCCCCAGGAGCGCGCACCCCTGGCGCTGA
>CANJOI010000120.1 GCA_947475365.1 Fidelibacterota bacterium
CCCGTCCCGGGCGATGCGGATGCCGTGCACCAGGGCGAACTGGGTCGACGGCGGGGCCTTCGGATCATAGGCAGGTCGCGCGTCGTCCGTGGGCGGCTTGCCGTAGGCGCCCCACAGGCGCTTGAACTTGCCGGTGTCGGCGTCGAACACGATCACGCGGTGATTGCCGTAGCCGTCGGCGATGAACACCTCGTTGGACGACTGGTCGACGACGAAATTCGCGGCACCCGACAGCTGGGTCGGGTCAAGATTGCCCTTGGACGGGCCACGGCCGCCGATCTGCATCAGGAATTTGCCGTCGTTGGTGAACTTGAGCACCATGCCGTCGGCGGGCTCGCCGTTGCGCCCCGCGCGTGTCTGGCTGCCGCCGATCCAGACATTGCCTTTGTAGTCGACATGAATGCCGTGTTCGAACGAGGGCCAGTCGTAGCCTTCACCGGGCCCGCCCCAGGCCTGCACCACATTGCCGATCTTGTCGAACTCGATCACGAACGGGCCGGGCACGCAGCAATTGCCGCGCTTCGGCGTCGCTGCGGCGCCCAGCACGTTGTTCGCGAGGATACGGGGGCTGTGATAGACCCAAATATGATCCCTGGCGTCGGCATAGATGCCGCCGATGGACGCCAGCGCCCATTCACGGGGCAGCGGCAGCTTCGGCCAACTGGTGTCGAGCTTGAACTGCGGCGCGGGCAGATCCGCCGCGATAGCCGGCGGAGAGAACAACAAAGCCAGCGCCAGCGCGAAAGCACGGCCGGAAAGAGCGATCATAGAGATTCCCCAAAAGAGCAGCGTCTCGTGACCAATGGTGGCCGCAAACCGCGAAGCGCACCAGCCAATTTTCCTAAAGGCCCCTTCTGAAAAAATCTGCCGCCATGGCGGCGCGCGTCCGGGTGTAAAGCAGCCGGCCCTTCTTTGCGACCGGCGTTCCTTTGCCTTCGCGCTTTAGGCCGGTTTGCGGGGAAGAAAGCCGCACTTGGCGGCGGCGAAGGCCACGACGCTGGCTTCGGCGCCGGCGGGCCTACCCGACAACCACCACAGGCCAAGACAGGCCGCGATATAGATCGCCGCGCCGAACAGTCCGCGCACGACGGTTTCCGCCAATAGCAGGAGCGTGCTCGCGTCCGGCGCCCGCATATCGAGCCCCATCACCGCACCGCCCATCAGCAGCGCCGCCACGAACGGCCGCCAGCATACGCGCATGATATCGGTCACACCCACGGCAATGGAGCGGCGCAGGAACGCGAATGCGACGATAAATGTCACCGCGGCGCTGGCCACCAGCGCCCAGGCGGCGCCGACGGCGCCCGCCAGGGTCGCACCCGCGATCAACGCCGGCACCAGTACAACGGCCGAAGGGATATCGCGCCACGCCACCAGGTCGGGGCGGCCCAGGGCCAGGAACAGCGCTTTGACATTGGCCGTGGGCATATCGAGGAAGCCGTACAGCGCCAGAATCTGGATCACCGGAATCGCCGCCAGCCAATCAGGACCAAGGGCGATGCGCACAATCGGCTCGGCCATGAGTGCGATCCCCGCGGTGATGGGCGCCGCGAGCAACATGATCAGGCCGGTAGCGTCGAGGAAAGCCGGGGCCAGTTTCTGCGGCTCCGCCGCGATCTTAGCATAGCCGGGGAACAGCGCGCGCGCGATGGGCCAGATCAGCTCGGTGGTGGCGAGCGTCGAAATCTCATGGGCCACGGAGAAGATACCGACCGACGCCGTGCCCGCCATCTTGCCCAGAATCACCCGGTCGACGCGCGCGTTGACCAGATTCACCAGGTTCACCACCATCAGCCACTTCGAGAAATGCAGGAAGCCGCCGATCCCCGCGAACCGCAAGCGCGGACGAAAGGGATGCATGGTGTAGCTGAGGATCACCGATGCGGACTTGTTGACCAGAATGCCGATCACCAGCGCGCGGTAATCGCGCCAGATCCACGCCAGTGCGATGGTGACCGCGAAAGAGATCACCTTGCTCCACACCAGCAGGCTGAATTCCTTGTCGAGACGGAAGTCCTTGCGGAAATCCACCACGCCGATGTTCTGCAGTCCCGAAAGGAAGAACGCGAGGCCCAGCCACAGCATCACCTCGAACAGCCGCGGATCGCCGTAAAACTGCGCCAGCGGCCAGGCCGCCCCCGCCAGCAGCCCGCCCACCAAAAGGCCGCGCAGCACCGAGAGCGTCCAGGCGGCGTCGTAGCGCTCGCGCTTGGCGTCGCGCTCGTTGATGAGCGCGAAGTCGAAGCCCAGCTCCATGATCACATCGAGGCCGGTGGAGAACGCGGTGGCCAGGGCCACGATGCCGAAGTCAGCCGGCACCAGCAGCCGCACCAGGATCAAGGTGCTGGCAAGGCCGATCACCCTCACCGCGAGACGCTGGAGGATCACCCAGGCGGCGCCTGCGGCCATTTGGCGTGTAACGCCAGGTTCAGGGACGGGAGCGATAACGGCGGCCTCCGCCATGGGGTCAACCCGCCGCCGCAAACACCGGGACTTCTTCCGCGATGGAGAGCTGCGCCGCGCGTCCTCGCCACAGCAGGTGGCGGCGCGCCGGCGCCAGGAAATCCGCCGGCGAACCGGCCAAGCCGCCGAGGTCGCGGACAAAAAAGCGTGACACGTCTTCAATGCGTCCCAGGAACCGCGCGAGATCCTGCTGGTTGCGCACATAGGGCGTGTTGCCCGGCATCAGGGACGGGCTGTGATAGTGCATCACAAAGGTGCGGTGACCGCGCTTCAGCATGCAGGCGATGAGCGCTTTCTGTTCGTCCGTCTCCACGCCTTCCGGCGTCAGGGTTACAGTGTTGAGCAGCCCCGCGCGGGCCAGGGCGCCGCGCAGGCGCCGGCCCCAGGATGTCCACGGCAGAGCGCGGCCCAGCGCCGGCGCGTAGTCACCCACGGGCCCCATCTGCGCGCGGGTCATGGGAACGGCGAGAATGCCGGTATCGGCATAGCGGTAGGGCGACGCTTCCGCCGGTTTGAAGTCCGGCCCACCCGAGGGCCGGTAGTCGGCGCCGGGCATAACGGTGAAATCGACATCGTAGCCAAGCGCGCTCAGCGCCTTCACGGTGTTGGCCCCTGCCCCATAGCGTCCGGCCTTGAAGAATAGGGGCTGCACGCCAAAGCCTTCCTGCACCGACCGCGTCAGCGCGGCGAGCTTCCCGTATTCGAGATCGGGCGTGAGGTTGCAGCCGTAGGAGTGGTGCGTGGACAGGGCTTCATCAAACGGCGGCGTGGTCCAGGGATGCAGATGCGCGCCCACCACGCAGCGGCGGTCCTGGAGAAAGGCGCGGATCGGGCCACAGCCTTCGGGTTGCGTGGCCACGGCATGGTCCACGAGGTAAATCGGACAGATGCCGAATTGCCCGAAAATGTCCTGGGCCGGTCCCTGAAACCCCATGGCCCGCACGCCGGTCATGTCGCGCGCGAAAGGGGCGCTCCAATCGAACTCGGCTTCGGCGTCAATGGTCACATACAGCCGCGGCACTTCGTCGGCGACTTTGGCGGGCGTGAGCCGCAGGCCATTGCGCAGGGTCACAGGCCGCGCGGCGGCGACCTTACGTTCGCGCGCGCGGCGGCGCAGTTCCTGCAGCAAAGCCTTGGCGGGCAACAGGCGGGCGGCCGTCGCCCGCAGGCGGCGCACCACTGGCGGCGTTTCCGCCCCGGCGGCGGAGAACGCGTTGAAATCCGCGCGGCGGCTGACCGTGCCGGCGCTGACGGCGGCCAGCACCGCACGCCACCAGGCGCGCGCGGCGTCACGGCGAATCTCACAGGCCTGCGCGTTCGTGGGGACGCGGGACTCGAGATAACCCGCGAGCACCGCGTCAAGGGCCGCGCCCAACCGCGCCAGTTCCTGATCCGAGGCCGCGGCGTCGCCGGCGACCAGATGGCGGGCGATCAGGCTCGCGGCATCCCCGGCATCGCTGATGGCGAGAGCCGCATAGGCTTCTTCCAGCACCGCGGCGGCCCGCGCTATCATTTCGGCACGCCGCACGCGGGTGAGATTCCGGTCATGAACCCGGTAGATGATGAGACGCTCCGGCAGCACCGAGATGCCGCCAAGGCGGGCGACGCGGTGGGCGAAGTCGAAGTCCTCGGCGTATTTCATGTCCTCGCGCAGGTAGCATCCAAGGCGGTCCAGCGCGGACGCGCGGAACATCATGGAGGAATGGCCGATGGGATTGCCGTGATGGAGCATCCAATGAAGGTGCACAGGATCGGGCCGCGGCGGATCGCGCCGGGCGATCACCCGGCCTCTCTCCAGCAGCGACATCTCGGAGCCCACCATCTGGATCTCGGGGCGGGCGTCGAGGAAGGCCTTCTGCTGGGCGAACCGCGTGGGATGGGCAAGATCGTCGGCGTCGAGAATAGCGATGTAGCGGCCGCGCGCCACGGCGGCCGCGGCATTGCGCACCGCCACCACGCCGAGGTTGCGGGATTGCCGGAGCAAGCGGATGCGCGGGTCTGCCAGGGACAACACAATCTCGGCGGTGCGGTCGGCGGAGCCGTCGTCGACGACGATCAATTCGAAATTGATATGGGTCTGGGCCAGAATGCTCTGGATGCTCTCCAGGATGAACCTGTCAGCGTTATACGCGGCCATGACGGCGCTGATATCGACCTGTCGGTGCACGATGGTAGGCGCCCTGGCTATCCCCTTGTCCACCGGCGCCGCCGGCCGTTTGGCCGGGTTCGCCGCTGCAACAAGGCAATAACTCGCATGGCGCGCGAGAGTTCCCCGCCGCCACACTTTTAAAAGGCCCGATGGCAAAAGGCCTGAAGGCTAAAAGGCCTGGCCGCGATTGCCGCGCCCGCCGGGAGGCAGGCCGCGGACTCAACCGGATGGCGCTATCTTGGCGCGACGACGGCGGGGGCTAGTTCGCCATCCCCACATATTTCCACTTTTGCACCCGCGCGCCGTTGGCTTCCGACGTGTAGACGTTGCCTTTGGAGTCCGTGGCGATCAGGTGCAGGCGCAGGAACTGGCCGGGATAGAGGCCGGCGTGACCGAAGGCCGCTTCGGGAATGATCTTGAGCGTCTTGCGCTCCAGAACCGTGACCCGGAAGTTGGCGAGGTCCGCCACATACAGAAAGCGCTGTTCAGGGTCCGCCGAGAAGGCGGAGCTGAACGAGGTGCCGAAGTTGCTCTTGGTGTCGCGGTCGATGAACACCTCGTTCAGGTATTTGCCCTGGAGGTCAAACACCTGCACGCGGTTGTTCTGGCGGTCGTTCACATAGACCAGACCGTCGTTGGCGATGGCGATGCCATGCACATTGTTGAACTGCTGCGGCGGTTCGCCCTCGAAGCTGCGGGTGCGCGGCACGGAGTCATCGGGCTTCTTGCCGTAAGCGCCCCACATGCGTTTGAACTTGCCGTTGTCCGCGTCGAACACGATGACGCGGCGGTTCACGTAACCGTCGGAGATGAAGGCCTCGTTGGTCTTGGGCCAGACCCAGACCTTGGTGGCGTGGTTGAGGTTCTCGGTGTCGAGGCTGCCCTTGCTCTGGCCGGAATGCCCGATCTGCATCAGGAATTTTCCGTCCTTGGTGAATTTGAGGCACTGGTTGTCGTCCTTCTTGGCCTCGGCGTTCTTGACGTAGCCGCACAGCCAGACGTTGTCCTTATAGTCCACGGTGATGCCGTGCTCGCCCTCGGGCCATTCGTATTTGGCGACATCGGCGGTGGGTGTGAACGGCCCGCCCCAGCCTTGGATGTAATTGCCGTCGTTATCGAGTTCCATCACCGCCGGCGCGTAGGTGCAGCACACCGACGTGGGCGGGTTCTTGGTGAGGCCGAGAAACTCGGGGTTCACCGAACGCTGGCGGGTGTAGATCCAAACGTGATCCTTGGCGTCCACTGTCACGCCGGCGGGATCGCCGTAGATCATGTTGTTGGGCAACTGCTTCGGCCAGGACGGGTCGATCTCGAATTTCGGATATCGCCCCGCGTCCGCCGCCCAGGCACTGGCGCCCCACGCCAGTCCGGCGAAAACACACGCCGCCGTCAGAGATACACGCATGACAACCCCCTGCTTCACATCTTCGCCGGAACAGTACCGCCGGCCGGGACAACCGCGCAACGGCGCTTACCTGGCCCACCGGTTGGCGGCGTCCCGCACCCGCGCGTCGGGGTCGTTGCGCAGCTTTTCGAGGGCTTCGGCGTTGATCCGGGACTGTAGAGCCACCACGCTGCGCACCTTGGCGTCGGGATCGTCCACGAGCGCCGCGAAGGCCGCATCGGGCAATTGCTCCCGGCGGGCGACGATGCCGCGGACCATGGGACTGACATCCCGTGCAAGGCGCGCCAGTTGCTCGGGCGTCAGCCCCGTATTGAAGGCAAGATAGTAGCGCACCTGTTCGTCGGGGTCGCCCGCGAGGCGATCGGCGCTGGCGGCCGGTAGGGCGCTATTGCGCGCCGCGGCTGTTCTCAGCCGGCGGTCCGCCGACGCCACGGCCTCGAGGACAAGGTCTTCGGGACAAAGCCTGTTGCCGAGAAACACCCCCAGTTCGCCCTCGTCCATGGCATTGGCCCGCGCCTTGGCCGCCAAGGCCGTCACGGCCTCCGCGGAAAGACTTTCGTCGGCAGCGTGTTTTTCCAGGGCCGCGGCGCGACGCGCGGAAATATCGGCACCGACGGCGTAGAGACAAAACACCCCCAACACCGCGGCCAGCGCCCAGTGGCTCGTCAAGCCCGTCGCGCGCGCCTTGAGCGCCGCGCGGCCTGCGCCGTGGGCCGCCAGCGACAAGATGATGGCCTTGAGCGGTATAAACCCCAGGGTCACGGAGGCCGCGGTCCATCCCCCCGCGGCGATAGCCTCGTTGTAGGACAATATCCCGGTTCCCAGCACCCAGGCCGCCATCAGGCTCGCCGGAATAACCGCAAGCGGCGCGCGCGCGGGCACACTCTTCCAGGGCCGCGTGATCGCCGCGTGGACGGCAGCGACCACGGCAATCCAGATCAGAAGGATAACAGGGGACGACATGCCCCGGACTGTAACAGGCTGGTGAAGCGAAGCGCAGGGGGCTTGAAAACTTTCGCCGGCTTCTTAAAAATTTCGCGCCCGCCCCGGCGGGTCATCACGGGTTCAATTCTGGCCAGGGAGAAAGGTCATTATGGTCCGCGTCTTCATTCTTGCCGCTTTCGGCGCAGTGTTCGCTATGTCCGCCGTTCCCGTTTTCACGTCCCAGGCCGCCGAAGCGCCTGCCGCCAAGGCCGCGCCCAAGGCAGACCCCTCGCCCGGACCGCCCTTGGTTGCGGCCAACCCGGACGGCGGCGCAAGCCTGGTGGCCCTGATCGACTACGAGGACCCGTCCGCCCAATTGCTTCGCGACAAACTCGCCGCCTTCAGCAAGAGCAATAAGGACATCAAGCTGGTGGTGAAGCCCTGGGCTTCGTACGGGCCGCTGTCGCGGCTTTCGGCCAAGGCCGCCTATGCCGCCGAGCGCCAGGGCAAGTTCGCGGCCTTTCACGCCGCGATCATGAACGACCCCGGCTCGCACACGTACCTCTCACTCCGGGATCTGTCTTTCGCGCACGGATTGGACTGGGACAGACTCGCCAAGGATCTGGACGACCCCAAGGTCGGCGAGGCCGTGGACGCCAACGTCAAACTGGCCGCAAGCCTGAAGGTCACCTCCGGCCCGGCTTTCGTGGCCGGCACCCAGGTGTTCAACGATCCCTGGAACAAGCTGGACTTCGCGGCCATGGCGCGCGCCGCAAAAAGCGGCGGCGCCGTCGCCAGCAAATAAAAAAAGGCGCCGGAGGATTCCTCCGGCGCCTTTTCTTCAGTTTTTGCGGGACGAGGTCTTGAGCTCGATCTTGGACACCGCCTTCTCGTCGCGGCGGGCCTTGCGGGCGGCATAGGCCGCGTCGCGTTTGGCCTTCCCGGCCGCGCGGCGCTCGGCCAGCTCGATCAGGGCGCGGTTCTTTTCATATTCCTCAGCCGCGCGGGCCTCTTCCGCGGCCTTTTCGGCGGCGAGTTTGGCTTCGCGCTTTTCCTCGGCGATGCGGGCGGCCTCGGCGGCTTTACGGGCGTCGCGCTCGGCGTGGCGCTTCTCGCGCTCCTCGGCGACTTTGGCGCGCTCCGCCTGACGTTCGGCGAACCCAGGCTGGTTGGCCGGGTTCAAGCTGCGCATTTTTTCGAGGAGGGCTTTCTTGGCGTCCTGGGACGCCTTCTGACGGTCGTTGAACGACGGGTTGAGCTTATTCATGATTCTCCAAAAGAACTCTCAATCGGCCCGGGAAAGTACCTAAGCCGGGGGCCTACCCCCAACACCTAATTTGGGGATTCGGGTCGAATTTTCGCGAAAATTTGTATCGAATCGGGCGGCGGCTATACTTGGGGGCGTCATTTGGGGGACTTCTTGACGCGAGTCATTGCCGCGTCTTTCGCCTCGTTGCTGTCCTGTGCGGCCACCGCGGCCGGCGCCGGCCGCACATCTGCCTGGAGCTAAGCCGCCATGAGCCTGCCTGAAGTGCTGTTTTCCCAGGCCGAAATCGACCGCCGCCTGCGCCTTTTGGTCAAACAGCTGGCCGCCCTGCCCGACACGCCGCAGGTGGCCGCGCCCGTGCTGGTGGGCGCCTTCGTGTTCGCCGCCGACCTGGTGCGCGCCATGGCCGAGGAAGGCGTGCATCTCACCACCGAGATGATCTGGCTGCGCTCCTATGGCAACGCCCGCACCGGCGCGTCGCTATCGGTTCTCGCCGCGCCTACTGACCACGTGAAGGGCAAGCATGTGTTGCTGGTGGATGGCGTGCTGGACAAGGGCAACACCGTTTCGCGGGCGACCAAGCTGCTGCTGGAAGCCGGCGCGGCCTCGGTGAAGACCGTGGTGGCCGTGGACAAGCTCAACCACGACGCTATCGCCAAAGCCGACTACGCGCTCTTCACAGGCGTGCAGGAGTTCATCGTCGGCTATGGCATGGATGACGCCGGCACATTCCGCGCGCTGCCCTACATCGGAAAGGTACAGTGATGCTCGAACGCCTCTTCAAGCTCCAGGAACACGGCACCACCGTCCGCGTCGAGGTGCTGGCGGGCGTCACCACCTTCCTGACCATGGCGTATATCGTGGTGGTGAACCCCGCGATCCTGGGGAATGCCGGCATGCCGGTGGCGGCGGTGGCAGCCGCCACCTGCCTGGCCGCGGGCCTGGGCAGCATCCTCATGGGCCTGCTCTCCAACTATCCTCTGGCGCTCGCGCCCGGCATGGGGCTCAACGCCTATTTTACCTACACGGTGGTCAAGGGCACGGGCATCCCATGGGAAACCGCCCTCGGATGCGTGTTTCTGTCGGGCGTGATCTTCCTGATCCTCACGGTCGCCGGCCTGCGCCAGTTGATCGTGGAAGCGATTCCGCGGTCTCTGTTCGCGGCCGTGGCCGGCGGCATCGGCCTGTTCATCGCCTTCATCGGCCTCTCGGACGCCGGTCTGGTGGTGGCGCATCCCGCCACCAAGGTGACGCTCGGCGACCTGACCGCGCCCAATGCGCTGTTGTGCATGGGCGGGCTGCTCCTGATCGGCGCGCTGCAGTTCTGGCGCATCCGCGCCGCCATGCTCATCGGTATCGCCGCCATGAGCGTGATCGCCTGGGCCGCGGGCATGGTCAGCTTCACGCCCGGCAGCTACAGCCTCGCGGACTTAGGGGCGACCGCCTTCAAACTCGACCTCGCCGCGCCGTTCCACCTCGGTGGCACTCTCGGCAGCGCGCTGCTGGAAGTGACCTTCGTGTTCCTGTTCGTGGACCTGTTCGACAATGTCGGCACCCTGGTGGCGGTCACCAAGCGCGCCGGCCTTATGGCGCCGGATGGATCGATCCCGCGCCTGAACCGCATTCTCTACGCGGACTCGTCGGCCGCCATGATCGGCGCGCTCGCAGGTACCAGCACCGTCACCAGCTACATCGAAAGCGCCTCGGGCGTTTCCGCGGGCGGACGCACGGGCCTGGTGAGTGTGGTGGTGGGCGTCCTGTTTCTCCTGTGCCTGTTCTTCGCACCCTTGATCCAGGCCGTGCCCACGGCCGCCACCGCCCCGTCCCTGATCCTGGTGGGCGCCCTGATGATGAGCGGCCTCGCGGAGATCGAATGGTCCGACATCCGCACCGGCCTGCCCGCCTTTCTCACGCTCATCATGATCCCGTTGACCTATTCCATCGCCAATGGTCTGGCGTTCGGGATTACGAGCTACGTCGCGCTGCAGATCTTGTCGGGCAATATCCGCAAGGGCGACTGGTTGCTCTATGTGCTGGCGGTACTGTTCGTTGTCCGCTTCGCTTATCTGGCCGCGGGTTAAGCGGCGTAGGCGTCGATCGCGGCAAGATGGCGCGCTTTACCGGCGTCATCCAGGAATGACCCACGGAAGCTGTTGCGCGCCAGTTCGACGATCTCCGCCTCGGTCAGCAGCTGCGCGACGGCGGCATAGTTGTCCGCCACATAGCCGCCGAAGTAGGCCGGGTCATCGGAATTGATGGTGGCGCGCAGCCCCTGGTCAAGCATGACCTTGATCGGATGCGCGCCCATCTCCGGCACCACACAGAGTTTGAGATTGGAGAGCGGACACACGGTGAGGGTCATTTTCTCAGCCGCCAGACGCGCCACCAGCTTCGGATCCTCAAGCGCGCGGTTGCCGTGGTCGATGCGATCGACCTTGAGGACGTCGAGGGCCTCCCACACATACTCCGGCGGCCCCTCCTCGCCCGCGTGAGCCACGCGTTTCAGGCCTGCGGCGCCGGCCGCCGCGAACACGCGCTGGAACTTTGACGGCGGATGGCCGCGCTCGGAGGAGTCCAAGCCCACGCCCGCGATACAGCCGAAGTAGGGCTCCGCCGCCTTGAAGGTGGCGAGCGCATCGTCCTCATCCAGATGGCGCAGGAAGCACATGATCAGCCGCGAGGTCAGGCCATCGGTGGCGGCCTCCTTGAGCGCCGCCAGGATCCCGTCGATGGCGACGGCGAAAGGAACGCCGCGCGCGGTGTGGGCCTGGGGATCGAAGAACGCTTCCACATGGCACACCCC
>CANJOI010000121.1 GCA_947475365.1 Fidelibacterota bacterium
GCAAGCGCGTCGAAGTGCGTTTCCCCGATCCGGGCGCCAACCCCTACCTCGCCTACGCCGCCATGCTGCTGGCCGGCCTCGACGGCATCAAGAACAAGATCCATCCCGGCGACCCGATGGACAAGAACCTGTACGAACTGCCGCCGCAGGAACTCGCCAAGGTGCCGACGGTGTGCGGTAGCTTGCGTGAAGCCCTCGAGAACCTCAACGCCGACCGCGCCTTCCTGAAGGCCGGCGACGTGTTCACCGACGACTTCATCGACGGCTGGATCGACCTGAAGATGCCGGAAGTGAAGCGCATCGAAATCACGCCGCACCCGGCTGAATATGAGATGTACTACTCGGTCTAAGCTAGATATCGTTCCTGTTCAGAGGGTTAGACAGAGTATGGGTTAGACTTTTTGGCGGAAAGCGAACCGCCAAACCCAGGTAAAACCGCACTTTTCTAATCTGAGTCTAACGCCCCGCAGAACCGTCACTGCGGGGCGTTTTTCTTGGCGGACTTGGAGCCGCAAAGATACGGTAGGCCCTATAAACCGCCGGGATAGCTAGCCAGGAACGCGCTTTGGAAAGCACATCTGAACCTCACGACACCATCCCAACGACCTCCTTTGACGCGCTCTCGCGGGACATCGGCAGGGTCCTGCCGGGGCCTTTCCGCCGGCATCTTGAGCTTTGGCAGAAGCTGAGACGCGATCGTGGTGCGCCGTGTCTGTCCGACCTCTTCGCCGCGTCGGACCCCGTGATTCAACCGTGGCTGGTCGTCATCGATACCGAGCAGGAAGACACCCAGGCCATCCGGCTGGTCGGCACAGGCATCGCCGACTTCTTTGGCTTTGACGCTACTGGATACGACTTTCTTCAAACCGTTACCCCGGACCTCCGCAAAATATTCGTCGCCGCTCATCGGCGCATGACCCGGGATCTTGTCGGAAAATTTCACCTGGCCGTGTGCTCGACATCGACTGGCAGGGAACTTGAGGTGCTCGCGTTTGCCATGCCGTACGCGCGCACCGACGGACGGCCCTGCGCCGTGTGGATGCTCATTCCGGGAACGGGCCTCCAGTATGGTGAAACCGGGTCCCAGGTGCGCGCGATCCTTGAGCAGCGCTGGGTCCAGTTGCCTCTGGCTGCGGCCCATTAATCCCGAAATCAGGAAAGCACTCATCTGGGGTCCAACATGGGTTGGCCCCTGTCTCAAGAGAAGCGCAGGCCACAGACGCTGAATCGTCGTGGAAGCAAGGATGCGAGACTCGCAGATGCCGCAGACTACAAAATCGCTGTCGGAAATTCGCGCACAGGTCTGCGACACGACCATGGTGTGGCTGGCGCTGCTCGCCATCCCCGCCTTCTCGATCAACATCTATCGAGGCTTAGAAGTTGGCTGGCGGCCGGTTATCGGCGTCTACGCGGCGGTAACGGTGACGGTCTTGCTGTGCGCGGCCTTCAGGCTGCGATTGCCCTACCGGCTCAAGGCGAATGTCATCGTCGGACTGCTCTTCCTGAACGCCTGCGGCGCGCTCATATCCTTTGGTTCGCCGGCGGGATTGCAGCACTTTGTCGGCTCCGCCGTGATGGCCGCGGTGCTGTTCGGCCGCCGCGCGGGGATCATTGCCGTCGCCCTTGCCCTGGCGACAATCCTGGCCACGTTCTGGAGCTTCCGTCTGGGGATTTTGAACCCCGCCGGCCTCGGCCGCATCACGCTGTCCGGCGCAAGCTGGCTTTCGAACGCGGGGGGCGTGGTTATCACCGCGATTGGCCCCATCATCGCCATCTCCACGCTCGTGACCCAGCTGAACGCCGAACGCAGCCGCGCGGAAACCGCCAATCGCGCCAAGTCGAACTTCCTCGCGACCATCAGTCATGAGCTGAGAACCCCCATGACCGGCATTCTGGGCCTGTCGGATCCGATGATGGGAGGAGCGGCGGCGGCGGACATGGCCGATCGGCTATCGCGCATCAACAAAGCCGGAAAATGGCTGCTCGGGATGCTGGACAACCTTCTCGACTTTTCAAAGATCGAGCAGAACGGCGTCAACATCGAGCGCATCCCCTTCAGCCTCAGCGAAATTCTTGAGGAAGCCCAGGAATTGTGCGCCCCGCTGGCTGTAAAGAAGGGGCTGCGGCTCGACATCCTTGGGCCGGCCAACGGCCCGGATGCGTTCCTGGGCGATCCGACAAGATTGCGTCAGGTGATCCTCAACCTCGTCGGCAACGCTATCAAATTCACCGAGATCGGCGCCGTCAGCGTTCGCGTCGGCGTGACTGTCACCGGCCAACACGAGGCACTCTTGTCCGTGGAGGTTCAGGATACCGGCATTGGCATCGCGCCGGATCAGCTGGAAACGCTCTTCCAGCCGTTCGTGCAGGGCGACGCCACCATTGCCCGCCGGTTTGGCGGAACCGGGCTGGGCTTGGCGATCAGTCAAAGGCTGGTCACGCTCATGGGGGGCCGTATCAGCGCATCCTCCACGCCGGAGGTGGGTTCGCGTTTTGCGTTCGAGATTCCGCTTCAGGAGGGCGCCGCCGTCAGTAGCGCGCTCCGCGGTCGCGCACACGACGGCCTGGACGCTCTAAAGCCAACAAAGCCGCGGCGCATATTGCTGGCGGACGACAACGAGACCATTCGCCACCTTGTCGAATTAGCCCTTACGCATCGCGGCCACGTCGTGGAGACCGTGAGCAACGGTTATCTGGCCCTGCAAGCCGTTCAGGCGCGGAGCTTCGATATCGTCCTGATGGACATTCATATGCCGGTGATGAATGGCATAGAGGCCGCGCAAGCCATCCGCGCCGTGGATGTCGGAAATGACCTGGTGATCGTTGCTCTGACGGCCGATGTCACAGCGGAGCAGCACTCCCTCTTTTCCAAGCCGGGCTTCAACCGCGTTATCACAAAGCCGATCGACTGGAACGCCCTGCTGGCCTTGCTGGAGGAGGAACCGGTGGTTTCCACAGCCGAGGACCGGTTGCCGAAGGCCGCAGCGGCCAATGACGATACGGGGACGGATGGAGCGCCGCTGATTGACGAGGAGTTGCTATTTTCGCTGAAGGCCGGCCTGCCCCACGGCTCCTGGATCTCTCTTCTGACCGCGCTTGATGCGAATGTCAGGCAACTCCAGATCGACCTCGCCAACGCTCTCGCCTCTGGAAATCTTCCGCAGGCGCGGCGTGTTGCTCACACCCTCAAAGGGGTCCTCAGCCAGTTTGGCGCCGTCCGCGCCGCGCGGATTGCCCAAGACATCGAAACCAAAGATTTGACACTCCAGCAAAATACCGCGTTGGCCGAAGCTCTCGCCGCGGTTCTGCGGGATACGCACGCGCTCCTCAACAATCACCGGGACCGGTTAACGCAAATGCCGCGAAATGGATGACAGACTTCGCGCGCCGTCAGGGTTCCTTTCGCCCAAAGCTCCGGCGTCCCGCTTGCGCGGATCGCTCACTTCGGCCCGGCTGTGCCTGTCTTATCCACCACCACGGCGCCCCCCTTCATCACCCAGCGGACATTGTTGACGGTGACATTGACGTCGGCCAATGGGTCGCCCTCAACCGCGACGATATCGGCGAAATATCCTGGCGTGATCGCGCCTAAGCTTTTCTCCTTCCCGAGCATCGCGGCGTTGGTGGTCGTGGCCGCCGCGAGCGCTTGGGCCGGGGTCATACCTGCCTTTACCAGCGCGCCGAGCTCGCGGGTGTTCTCGCCCGCCATGGTGTAGACCGCGTCTGAACCCATGCCGATCTTAACGCCCGCCTTCAGCGCCCGCCGTGCCGTCTCGAGATTTTTGGCGATGAACTCATGGTATTCGTCGCCAATACCTTTGCGGAACTCAAAGGGGATCGCGTTGTCGGCATAAAAGCGATTGTGGTCTATGGTTGGGATGTAAGTGATCCCCTTGGCCTTCATCATGGCCAGGGTGCCATCATCCATATCGACGGCGTGTTCGATCGTATCTACGCCCGCGAGCGCCGCGCGTTTGGCGCCCTCCGGACCGTAGGAATGCACCGCGACTTTCTTGCCGAGGGGATGGGCGATCTCGACGGCCGCCTTGATTTCCTCAACGGTGAGCGTCGCGTCGCCCGTCAGGTTCTGCGTGCCGCCGGTGGAGGCGAACAGCTTGACCCAGTCCGCGCCCAGCGCGATCACCTCGCGCACGGCGCGGATCATGTCGTCCGGACCGCTGACCCCGCCTACCGGACGCGGCGACGCGAAGATGCCGTGCGTGGCGACGAACAGGCGCGGCCCCACCATGGCGCCGCGGTTGATGAGGTTGCGCAGCGCGATATCCGCGCCTTCCTGCTGTGCGTTGAGATCGCGCACCGTGGTCACGCCGGTTTCCAGTGTGCGGCGCAGATTCTTCTGGGCAAGGAACACATTCTCACCGACCGTGCGGGTGCTTTGCCGGTAAGGCGTGGTTCCCGGCTCCTCATCCCACACCCAGCTGATATGTGTGTGCGCGTCGATCAGGCCGGGAATGGCGGTATATTTGCGCAGATCGATGACGGCCGCGCCGGCCGGGATCGCGCCGGCGCCGCTACCCACGCTGACGATCTTGTCGCCGTCCACAACGATGACGGCATCGCTGACCGCCTTGCCTGTGCCATCGGCCATGGCTTTGAAGCGGAGCGCCGTCGCCGCTTCGGCGCCCGTGACCGAAGAAGCGGCTATGACCCCGAGCATAACCGCGCGAACAAATCCCTTGCGCATTTTCATCTCCTTGCCCCCGTAACCCAGTCCTGAGAATAGGCCCGGATTCAGAGCGAGTCGACGTCAAGACATTGTATTTTTCGGCAAAAATAGCGATGTCGCACGGCGGGATCCGCCAAGGGCTCTTGAGCTGGCCCGCGGCTTCTGACAGCTATAGAGCTGGCTTCGGCTTGGACGGCGTAACGGTGCCCGATCCCTCAACTCTTTACCGGCGCGGCAACGATTTTCTGGCGCAAGGCCGGCCGGCCGAGGCGCTGGCGGATTTCGACGCCGCGCTGCAGGCCGTGGGCGACCATCCCGATCTTCTCAACAGCCGTGGCATCGCCCTGCAGATGCTGGAGCGTCGCGATCGGGCGTTGGCGGATTTTGAGCGCGCGGTGGCGCTTGCCCCCGGCAATCCCCTGCTCCACGCCAATCGCGGCGCGGTCCTCACCGAGATGGGCCGGCATCAGGATGCCGCCCAAAGCCTCGGCACCGCCGCGCGGCTTGATCCCGGCAACGCCACCACACAGCACAATTTCGGCAACGTCCTGCGCACCCTCGACCGGACCGTCGAGGCCCTCGCCGCCTATGACCGGGCGCTCGCGCTCCAGCCGAATTATGTGGATGCGCTCATCGCGCGCGGTCTGGCGTCGGTTGACCTGCACCGCCTGGACGAAGCCAAGGTGAACCTCGATCACGCCCTGGCGCTGGCGCCGGATCACCCGAAGGCGCACCTCAACGCCGCGATCCGCGATCTGCTGGCGGGCGATCTGGCGCGGGGGTTCGCGGGGTATGAATGGCGCTGGCGCAATCCGCCCAACAGCGACTGGGCGCGGGGTTTCGCGCAGCCCTTGTGGCTGGGGAGCGAAGACATCGCCGGGAAAACCTTGCTGCTGCACGCCGAGCAGGGTCTGGGAGATACGCTGCACTTCTGCCGGTATGCCGCGGTCGCGGCCCGGCGCGGTGCACGCGTGGTGCTGGAGGTCCAAAAGCCGCTGGTGCGCCTGCTGTCGTCTCTGGAAGGGGTGGCCGCCATTGTCGCCCAGGGTGATGCCCTGCCGGCGTTCGACCTGCACTGCCCGCTGATGAGCCTGCCGCTGGCGCTGGGCGGGATTCCCCACGATGTGCCCTATATAAAAACGCCTCCCTCCGGCTGGGCCACGCCGTTGCCGCCAGGGAAGCGCATCGGCCTCTCCTGGAGCGGCAACCCCGCCCTCAAGAACGACCGCCACCGTTCCATTGCGCTGGCGCGTTTCGCGCCGCTCCTGACCGGACCCAGCATCATCAGCGTGCAAAAAGACCTGCGCCCGGAAGATGCGGCTTTTGCCGCCGGACGCATCGCGCACTATGGCGCGGACCTCCACGACTTCGCCGACACCGCGGCGCTCATCAGTGCGATGGATGTGGTGGTCACAGTTGACACCGCGGCGGCGCATCTGGCCGGGGCCATGGGCAAGCCGGTCTACATCCTGCTTCCGTATATCGGCGTTGACTGGCGCTGGGGCATCGCTGGCGATACGACGCCCTGGTACCCCACAGCCAGGCTGTTACGCCAGCCGGAACCCGGGGACTGGGACAGCGTGATCGCCCGTCTCGCAGCGGAACTGAGCCAGTAGCGGCGCGCCGCCCTAACGGCCTAAACTGCGACTCTTCGGGAGAAAGCCTTATGAGACGGCTGGCAACATGCGCGGCTTTATTGTGGGTGCCGGTGCTGCTTGGCGCCGGCGCCACCTTCGCGACCCCGCGGGCGGATGTCACCGACCTGTTCGATCCGGCGGCGCTCCGGCGCAATATCTGCACCGGTGCGTCCGATGCACAAACCAAAAACAACTATGTGCAGCTCGCGTCTCTGGCGCCGCCGCAGCCGCGCCAGAGCGCGCCGGTCCCGCTGCTGAAGGGCTACGGCGCCCTCACCTACCCCATTTCCACAAAGAATCCCCAATCGCAGGCTTATTTCGATCAGGGCCTGCGGCTGATGTACGCCTTCAACTATGGCGCCGCGGTGGACTCCTTCCGCGAGGCGCAGCGGCTGGATCCTGCCTGCGCCATGTGCCTGTGGGGGGAATCCATTGCCCTCGGCCCCAACATCAATTTCGAGATGTCGGGCCGCGCCCACCTTCAGGCGCTGATCGCCATCGCCGGCGCCAATAAAATTATCGATCAAACCACACCGAAAGAACGGGCGCTGATCGAGGCCGCGAAACAACGCTATTCCGCCGACGCCAAGCTGACCCGCGCGCAACTGGACGCTTCCTATGCGGAGGCGATGAAGAAGGTGCACGAAACCTATCCAGGAGACGCCGATATCGCCGCTTGGTTCGCCGAGGCCGCCATGGACTCGGTCCGCCCATGGTGGACATCCGGCGGACGCGTGCCCAACGGCCTGATGGCGGACGCGATCCCGGCTCTGGAGGCCGCCCTGCACGCGCGGCCAGATCACCCCGGTGCGATCCACTTCTATCTCCACATCATGGAAGGCAGCGCCTGGATGGAAGCCGCGGCGCCTTACGCCGACCGCCTCGCGGCGCTGATGCCCGCCGCGGGACATATGGTGCATATGCCCTCGCATCTCTATTTCCCGTTGGGCCGCTACAAAGATGCGCTGAACGCCAACCTCGCCGCCATCAAAGCCGATGAGGACTATTTCGCCGGTGTCGACTCTTTCGACGTCAACTACTTCGCGCTGTTCGCGCATAACCTGCATTTCGGCTTACAGTCCGCGTCCATGGCCGGTGACGGCAAAACCTCCCTCGCCTTGGCCGCGAAACTGAGCGGGCTTTTGGCGCCCGACCTGCTGCGCGCCAAGCTCGCCCTGCAGCGCAACGCCGCGGCCGTAACCCTGGCCCAGGTGCGTTTCGCGAGCCCGGACGCGGTGCTCGCCTTGCCCGAGCCGGACCGGGATTTCACGTTCCTGGTTGCGGTCTGGCACTACGCGCGCGGCGCCGCCTTCGCCGCCAAGGGCGATACCGAGCAGGCCTCGGCGGAGCTGAAGACCTTGGCCGCGTTCCGGGACTCCATGGACATCCGGGTGTTGGGGTCGGTGACCAAATCAATTCCCAAAATCCTGGAAGTGGCCGAACTGGTGCTCGATGCCCGCATCAAGGCGGGGCAAGGCAAATGGGACGACGCTGTCGCGCCGCTGACCCGCGCCGTCACGGCGGAGGACGAACTCGGCTGGACCGGCGACCCGCCGTGGTGGGACGTGCCCCTGCGGCAGTCCCTGGGGATCGCGCAGTTCAAGGCTGGAAAATACCGCGACGCCGCGGATTCCCTGCGCAAGGCGCTGATCCAGGCGCCCAACGATGGCGCGGCGCTGGCAGCCCTGCGGGATACCTCGGCGGCCCTTGGTGATAAAGTCGCCGCCGCGGCCTACGGGCGTCTCTTCAAGAACGCCTGGTTTGGTCCGAAGCCGCCCGACCTCAACCGCCTGTAGCACCGGCACGGTTTTTGTTTCGCCACGGGGTAGGCTAGGATGGGCGCCATTCATGAGCCGCTCCAAAGCCCAATCGCCCTATCTCGCGCTCACCTCCTCGTACGCGATCGCCTTATTGGTGATCGCGATCATGTTCGTGGGGGCCAACGTGCTGCTGGGACGGGCCATCGAGGAACAGCGCAAAGTGCCGGCGGCGGTGGAGATGACCGGCCGCCAGAGCATGCTGGCCCAGCGTATCGCCTGGCTGGCCGACCGCTACAGCGACCGAGGTGAGCAATTCGCGCGCCAGCAGTTGCAGGCGGCCATCACCGATCTGGCGGTCACCGCCGATACGTTGCGCGGCGCCAGCGATGCCGGCATGCCCGCCCCTGTCGCCAAGGTCTATGCCGACCAGAACATCACCACCCGTCTGCGCGCCTTCCTGGCCCATGCCCGGGTCATCGCCGCGACCGAGATAACCCCCGGCGAGAGCAACCAGGAGCAGGTCGTCGCCGAGCATATGAGCGCGATCGTGGCCGAGGCCTACGGCCCGCTGCTGACCGCGCTGACCTCGGTCAGCACCGAATACGCCAAGGATTCCGATGCCCCGATCGAGCGGCTGCAGACCTATCAATACATCACACTCGCGGTGATCCTGCTCACCCTCGTTGCCGAGGCCCTGTTCGTGTTCCGCCCTCTCGTGGGCAAGGTCTCGAGCTATGTGGAAGAAGTCCTGGACCATTCACGGCGCGCCAGTGTCGCCCGCCGCGCCGCGCAACACGCTAATGCCGCCAAGACCGCGTTTCTTTCCAACATGAGCCACGAACTGCGCACGCCCATGACCGGCATCATGGGCATCTGCGACCTGCTCACCTCCAGCCCGCAGTCGCCTGAACAGGCCAAGATGACCCGCATGCTGCGCCAATCGGCGCAGATCCTGCTGGACCTGCTCAACGACATTCTCGACCTTGCGAAGATCGAGGCCGGACGCATGTCGCTGGAGTCCATCGACTTCGACCTGGGCGCCCTGCTCGCCGACGTGCGCAATCTGTTCGATCCCGGCATGTCGGAAAAAGGCATCGCGTTCACCGTGGAGGGCGCCGGCGAAGGCGTGGGCGGGCACGAGGCGGTTTTCCGCGGCGACCCGAAACATATCCGCCAGATCCTCTGCAACCTGGTGGGCAACGCGCTGAAATTCACCGACAGCGGCAGCGTGAAGGTCAGTTACCGCCAGAAGGACGTCGCGGACGGGATTATCCTGACCTTTGCCGTCGCCGACACCGGCGTCGGCATCTCGGAGGAAGGCCTGACGCGCCTGTTCCGCAAGTTCGAGCAGGAAGAAAGCTCCACCTCGCGGCGCTACGGCGGCACCGGCCTGGGGCTTGCGATCTGCAAGCAGCTGTCCGAGGCAATGGGCGGCGACATCACTGTCGAGAGCAAAAAAGGTCTGGGCTCCACCTTCACGGTGCAGGTGCTGGTGACGCGCGGCGACCCCAATGCCGTCACGGCGGCAGCCGATGCGGTGCCGGCGCGGGCCGGGGACGAACTGTCCGGCCTCGCGCTCAACATCCTGCTGGCCGAGGACAACCTCACCACGCAGTTCATCATTACCCGCATGCTCACCCTGTGGGGACAGACCGTAACGGCCGTCGGTGACGGCCGCGCCGCGGTTCATCGCGCCGCGCAGGAACGGTTCGACATTATTCTGATGGATATGCAGATGCCGGTGATGGACGGCGACGAGGCCACACGCAAGATCCGTGACGGCGGCGCCTCGGCTGACGCACCTATCGTAGCGCTCACCGCCGACGGCATCACTGACCACCACCGGCGTTATCTCGATGCCGGCTGCGACGTGGTGCTGACCAAACCCGTGGTCTGGGCGGCCCTGGCCCACCAGCTCCGCGCGCTCACCGGCCATGGCGGCGATGCGGTGATGGCGGCGCCGGGTCCGGCGCGCGATATCCGCCCGCCCGTGTTCAACGCCGAAATGCTGGATGGCCTGCGGGAGGTGTTGACGCCCCGGGATTTCGAGGACCTTGTGCGCCAGTTCATGACCTCGGTGGAAACCCTCCGCGCACGTATCGGCGAAGAGGTGGCCGCCGGCGACCACGCCACCGCCCGGCGCACCGCCCACACCCTGAAGGGCCAGTGCGGGCAAATGGGCGCCGAGGAAGTGACCCGGCTCGCCGCCTGGATCGAGGACGAATCGCCCGACGCGGACAGCGTCAAGGCCATGCTGCCGCGCCTGGACGAGAGCGTGCGGCGGGCCAAAGCCGCGATCCTGGAAGCGGTCCCGGACCTCGAATCCCTGGCCTAAACACGCCGGAAGCCCTTCCCTGCGGGCGTGCCTGCGGGGTAACGTCTGCCCACCTGATTCACGGGAGGGACCACATGAAATTCAGCTTCAAACTCGGATGCCTTTCGCTTGCCGCCGCGCTCGGCATGGCGCTGCCGGCGGGCGCGCAGGAAAAGGGCGGCCTGGGCGACACCGGCCCTTACCAGGCGCAGGCCGGCTGGTTCAAGCCCGGCATCGATCGCTGGGACCAGCCGGTGATCGCGGTCGCGCTCGACGGCGACAACCGCATCATCATCGGCAACGCCGATCAGAAGAACACCCAGCCCAACTCGCTGATGTTCCGTGCCGACGGCACGGTCTACCCGGAGAAGAGCACCACCTCCACGCTGCCGCCTGAGCAGAAGACCCATGTGCACCAGATCCTGGTTCTGGATGCCGACGGCAAGGTGGTCGAGGACTGGAAGCAATGGGACGAGATGATCGCCATTCCCCATAGCATCCACATCAATCCCTACGACAAGGACCGCCCGGTGTGGGTGATCGACCGCGACAATCACCAGATCATCAAGTTCTCCAA
>CANJOI010000122.1 GCA_947475365.1 Fidelibacterota bacterium
TCCCCCTGCCCGCCGCCGAGATGGGCCTCGACCTGGAAGCGGAAGTGGCGGTAATCACCAACGACGTGCCGCTGGGCACATCGCCGGACGACGCGGCGAAACACATCAAGCTGGTGATGCTGGTCAACGACGTGACCTTGCGCAACCTGATCCCGGCCGAACTGGCCAAAGGCTTCGGGTTCTATGTCGGCAAACCCTCGACCGCGTTCTCGCCGGTGGCCGTGACGCCCGATGAACTGGGCGACGCCTGGGACGGCGGCAAGCTGTCTCTACCGCTCCTCAGCTTCGTCAACGGCAAGCCGCTCGGCACCCCTAACGCCGGCCAGGATCTCACCTTCGATTTCCGCCAGCTCATCGGCCATGTCACCAAGACCCGCAAGCTCGGTGCGGGCACCATCATCGGCTCGGGCACCGTGGCGAACCGCAACCACGCCGAGGTGGGCTCGTCCTGTCTCGCCGAAGTACGCACCATCGAAACCCTCAAGGACGGCAAACCTTCGACCCCGTTCCTGACCTACGGCGACACAGTGCGGATCGAGATGCGCGACGCTACCGGCGCCTCCATATTCGGCGCCATCGATCAGAAAGTGGTGCCTCTTGCTTAAGCTTTACGACTACCCCCGCTCCTCGGCCGCCTACCGCGTCCGTATCGCCCTGGCCCTGAAAGGCCTGACGCCCGATAAGGCCGAGATCCATCTCCTCAAGGACGGCGGCGAGCAACACGGCGCCGCTTATAAGGCCATCAATCCGCAGGGCTTGGTGCCGGCCTTGGCTGTGGATCAGGGAATCCTTACCCAATCCCTTGCGATCATTGAATATATCGACCAAATCCACCCCACCCCGCCGCTGCTACCCCATGAGCCTTTTGCATGCGCTCAGGTGCGCGCACTAGCATTAACTATTGCAGCGGACGTCCATCCGCTGCAAAACCTTCGAACTGGGAACGCCCTTCGGCAGGATTTTGGCGCGAACGATGACCAGGTCCTCGCCTGGCACCGGCGCTGGATCGAAACCGGGCTGGCGGCCTTCCAGGCCATGCTTCCCCCCGGAAGCTGTTCCTACGGGGACGACGTCACGCTGGCGGACGTGGTCCTCGTGCCTCAGATGGTGAACGCGCGGCGCTATGCCTGTGACCTCGCGCCTCTCGCCCGTCTGGTGGAGATCGACGCCCGCCTGAGAGAACGACCGGCCTTCGCGGAGACCGCCCCGCCGACCTGACGGGGCCACCGCCGGCCGCGTGAGGAAAACGCATGGACCGGCCGGCGCAAAATCCCGACTTCACCATCCCCCAGAACTGGGAGGGCTATACGTCCGAGGAGCACGCGCGCTGGAACATGCTCTATGAGCGCCAGGCCAAGCTGCTGCCGGGGCGCGCCTGCGACGAATTCCTGGCGGGCCTCGCGGCCCTGAACCTCAACGAAGGCGGCATCCCAGACTTCCGCCGCATGAACCAGAAACTCCACGCCCTCACCGGCTGGACCGTGGTCGCGGTACCGCATCTGGTGCCCGACGAGATCTTCTTCGAGCATCTGGCCAACCGACGCTTCCCGGCGGGGCGCTTCATCCGCGGCGCTGATCAGATCGACTACATCCAGGAACCGGATGTGTTCCACGACGTCTTCGGCCATGTGCCGATGCTGGCGCTGCCGGTGTTCGCCGACCATATGCAGGACTACGGCAAGGCCGGCATCCGCGCCCTGCGATACGACGGCCTCAAGATGGTCGCGCGGCTCTACTGGTACACGGTGGAGTTCGGCCTGGTGCGGTCGCCCCAGGGCTTGCGTGTCTATGGCTCGGGCATCGTATCGTCGCGCACCGAGACCCTGTTCGCGCTGGAGAGCGAGTCACCCAACCGCATCGCATTCAACCTGCCAAGAGTGATGAACACCGATTACCGCATCGATGATTTCCAGGAGACCTACTTCGTGCTGGAAAGCTTCGATGCCTTGCGCGCGGAGTCCTTCCAGGACTTCCTGCCGCTGTTCAAGGCCGCGCAAGGTAAAGCGCCGTTGGTCCCCGGCCACGTGGACAGGACCGACAGCGTGATTCACCGCGGCACGCAAGACTACGCCAGAAGCAAAGCGCAGGCCGCGGAGTAAATCTGCGACTGCGCCTTGTGCGGCTCTTTTTATTATTCCGCCTTCGGCGGCTGGGGATTGGCGGTGTTGTCGAACGCTTCCAGCTTGCCGCCCATCTTGACGCAAGTGCCGGCGTCCACGTTCTTGAACTCGAAGCCGCTGTAGTCGGTCTTGGCCATGCCGCCGCAGGTGTGGGCGCCATTGGAGGCGGCGCAATCGTTCTCGCCGGCTTTCGCCACGCCGAAGCATTCTTCCTTGCCCGCGTCCGCCGGCGGCATCGCCGCGGCTTCAGCGGCCGGCGCGGCCGCGGACGTCGCCAGGGCCACCCCTGGGTCGGAGCCGTGGTCGATCGGCATGGGGGCCTTGGGCATCAATGCGATGGATGCGGCGCCCGCCGCGGCGGCAACGATGGCGGCCAGCACGGCCGGACTCGGTTTCTTCGACATGTTTCCTCCTACTCGGCTGCACTTTTGGCCACGGACGCCGCACCTGGCGCATCCTGGAATAATACCTGATAGGCGGCCTGAAGGCGCCAGAGATTGCCGATCAGCGCGGCGAACACCGAGATTACGGCGATGCCCTCGATGCCATAAGACGATTCCACGGCGGCGACCGCCGCCAGATAAACCGCCAGCGTCACCACGCCCGCGCCCGGATTGACCATCGGGCGCGCCACCACCAGCGGCAGACCCGCGATCGCCAGGAGGTCATTCACAAGAATGCCCGCCGACAGGATCGCCAGCACCGGCGCCGCCGCTTCGAATTTGTCACCGCCAAAGAACGTGAGCAGGAACGATCCGGCGACGATGAAGGCGAACACCAGAGCACCCTCCAGCGCCGCCTGGCGCGGGATCATGGCCGCCAGGGCGCTGCGCGCGCGCTTGAGGTCACCCGCATGCAGGGCCTCCGAGAGCACCGGCATCACCACCGGGGCGAAGCTCTTGCCGATCTTGTCGGGCAAGGTCAGGAACTGCTGCGCCATGCCGTAGAGACCGACGCCTTCAGCCGAGAAGAAATGCCCCACCACGAACATGTCGATGCGCGCCATGACCATGGTGAGGATGTCGAACACGCCGGTGGAGGCGGAGCGCCGGGTCATGTCCGCCGCGCGCGCGAAGGCGACCCTGCCCCACAGGGACTTCAGGCCGAACTGTTCGCCGTAACCCCACAGCGCCGTCAGGCAGGCCGCCGTCAGCGCCGCGGCATAAGAGGCGAGCAGGCCAACCTGGGTCATGCCCATCAGGTAGAACGCGCCCGCGACCACGGTCTGGGTGCCGGGCTCGGCCACACAGCGCGCCCAGACATCATAGCGCAGCCGCCTGTTGAAGATGGTCGCGGTCAGTAAAAGCTCCGTGGCGACGATCACCGGTGTGATCCAGGCAAACACGGCGATCTTGTCCGCGGCTTCGGGAACGCCGAACAGCGGCGCCAGGACCGGCGCCAGCGCCATGAGGACGGCGCTCAAGAGACACCCCAGCCCGAGGCCGATGGCCAGCGCATGGCGCACGGCGATTCCGGCCTCCTCTTCACGGGCTTCGTTCATGTAGGTGAACAGGGTGCGCTTGAAGCCGAGCGTGGCGATGGCGGCCGCGGTTTCGGCCAGGCCCGCCGCGATCATGAACTCGCCGTAGAGCGCCGGGCCGTAAGCACGGCCGGCAATGAACAGCAGGGGAATTCGCGCGCCCAGCCGCACCAGCAGCCCGGTCAGGTAGACCCAGGTGCCGCGGGTAATATAGCGGCGGTCAAGAATCTTCGGTGTGTCCACCATACCCCCGGTTGCGGACGATAAGTGCCCCGGGATAAACCATTTCGCCCTAGAAATCGATCCGATATCATGGGTTAACCGAGCGGGTATTCCGGGCAAGCGCCCGGACTGGATGCAGCTTGCACCGCGGCTGTATTACCCGTGGCACCCTGTAGTGATCCGTCCGTAGAAACTGAAGCCCTTGGTCTCGACTCCTCCCCCCGCCGGCATCCGCCGCAATACCGAGATAGAAGAAGCCACTAACCTCTATTTCATCCACCCCATCAGCTCGTGGCTGGTGCCGATTTTCGCGCGCGCCGGGATTCATCCCAATACCGTGTCCCTGGCGGGCGCCGCCGCCGGGATGCTGGCGGCGGTCGCCTATTACTTTCACCAGACCGAGGGCATGGTGTTCGCCGGCCTGGGCCTGATGATTGTGTGGCACATTTTAGACGGCGCCGACGGCCAGCTCGCGCGTCTCACCGGCAAGGTTACGCCGTCGGGCTTCGTCATCGACGGGGTCTGCGACTACGCCACCTTCGGCGCGCTCTACGTCTCCATCGGCCTGCAGCTCATGCCGGGCTGGGGCGCCAGCGCCTGGCTGCTGGTGGCGTTGGCGGGCCTCAGCCATGCCTTCCAGTCGGCCGCCTTCGAGCGCCAGCGCGCGAGCTATATCTTCTGGACGTCAAAAGTCCCGGCCATGAGTCCGGAACAGGTGGAAAAAGCCTTCGACGCCAAGACCGAGGCGCCGGGCTCTTCCGCCTTGCGCGGCCTCATGTCCTTTAATGATGCCCTTCAGCGGCCGTTCCTGCCGATCCCGCTGGAGGCCGAGCGCCGGCTTAGGACGGAAGTGCGGTCGGGCCATGCGGCGGAGGTCGCCACGCTCTACCGTGCGCTCTACCGGCCCGCCGTGTTGATGTGGTCCCTGCTCTCGGCCAATAACCGCACCCTCGTGATCTTCGTCACCTTCCTGGTGGGCCTGCCGCAAGGCTATCCGTGGTTTGAGCTGGTGGCCCTCAATATCATCCTGGCGGCATTGGTTGGGATGAACGCCGCGCTCGGACGGCGCCTCGCGCGCTGGGAACCTGCCCACAACTGAAATGAAAAAGGGCGCGGCCTGACAGGCCGCGCCCTTTGACTATCCGGACGGCGCCGCTTAGGCGGTCGCGGTCGTCGCCGTGACCATCTTCTTCGAATGGCCGAACGCCTTCGGGTCGTCGATGTCGATCCATTCGAGCGAGCCGATATCGAGCGCTTCCGCGGCGCCCTGGCGGGCCAGTTCACGGATGCCGCCCGACAGCGAGTCATCGCCATGGTCGCGGATCGAACGCTCGATCGCCTTGAACAGCGACGGCGTGCAGTAGAAGAAGCCGGTGTCGAACGCGTTGTAGCTGGGGATGGCCTTGCCGATGTCGATGATATGGTGGCCGCGCAGCTGGGTCTTGGTGACGTCGTCGAGATCTACCAGCGGGTTCTTGAGGTTGCTGTCGACCGCGAGGCGCACATGGCCGTCGGCCAGGGGCTGCTCGCGCAGCATGCGCAGGATCGCGGGTTCAAAGATGTGGTCAGCCATCATCAGATGGAACGGACCGCCGCCGAGCAGGTGCTTGGCCGCAAGAACCGAGCGGCCGTTGCCCTTGTTCCAGGCGTCGTTGACCACGCACTTGATCGAAACGCCGAGGCGCTGGGCGAGATCGGTCATGAAGCCGGTGACCGCGTCACCCATGTAACCGACGACCACCACGAACTCCGACACGCCCGCGTCCTTGGCCGACGAGACGATGCGTTCGATCAGCGGCACGCCTTCCAGCTGCGTCAGCGGCTTGGAGTTGCCGAGTTCGCGCAGGCGTGAGCCCAAGCCGGCGGCGAGGATCAGCGCCCGCACCGGCGCCGGGCTGCTGCCGTCGGCGGCGATGAACGCTTCCGTCAGGTCGTGACAGATGTCGTCCGGATGCTGGATCGCGGGGTGCTTGCAGAAGTACGAGGACGGGCCTTCCAAAGAGCCGCCAATGCCGCGGTCGAGGCCGAGCTTGCAGCAGCGGATCATATCAATCGCCACACCGGCCGAGTTCGGTGAATCTTCCACCGACAGGCGCAGCTCGATGTTCATGGGCACGTCGCCGAACAGGCGGCCTTCCATGCGCAGGAAGCAGAGCTTGTTGTCGTTCTGCCAGGGCACATAGTCGCTGGGGCCGATGTGGATATTCTCGTCGGCCAGCGTTTCCGCGGTCACCGACTGGACGGCCTGGGTCTTGGAGATCTTCTTGGACAAGAGCCGCGACCGGTTCAGCATGTTCAGGAAGTCGGTGTTGCCGCCGGTGTTGAGCTGATAGGTGCGGTTGAGCGCGACGCCGCGCTTGGCGAACAGGTCGGTCAGCACACGGTGCACGATGGTGGCGCCCACCTGCGACTTGATGTCGTCGCCCACCACCGGCAGGCCCTTTTCTTCAAAGCGGGCTGCCCAGGCCGGGTTGGAGCCGATGAACACCGGGATGCAGTTGACCAGGCCAAGACCTGCCTCAAGGCAGCATTCGGCGTAAAACTCGGTGGCCTTCTGCGAGCCTACCGGCAGGTAGTTCACCATGACCTCGGCCTTGGCGTCCTTCAGTATCTTGACCACCTGCTCCTTGGTGGGCTGCGGCAGGTCCGCCGGCAGGAAGGTGCGCTTGGCGTCATAGTTCGCCATGTGTTCGGAGTAGCCGTCGAGGATATTGCCCATCGACACGTTGACGCCGATCTTGGGCACATTGGGCTCGAACACCGTGGTGCAGTTGGGCAGCGAATAGATCGCCTCGGCCACGTCCTTGCCGACCTTGCGGGAATCGATATCGAAGGCCGCCACGATCTCGAGGTCGGTCACACTGTAGGGACCGATGTTCCAGTGCATGACGCCGATGGCGTCCTGCGGCTTTTTAGAACGATAATAATGAAGTCCCTGGATCAACGAGCTCGCGCAGTTTCCAACCCCGACAACAGCAACACGTACTTTGGCCATACAGCTAACCCCCGAATATTGACCGCCCTGATCCGGGCGGTTTCCCTACCCCAAGCCGGTATTATGCTGCGGGCAATATGTCACAGCAACTTCATCAATGCATCAGGATATGCCCGCTAAGAGCTTGATTTGCGCTGTCATAATCGCGGGTCAGACGCGCAACCCGCGCGGGTTCACAGCCGGAGCGGGCGGTCCCTCGCCGGCGATCTTTCAGGCGATATAAACGCCCTTGATGTTCACGAACTCCTTGATGCCGTAAGCGGATAGCTCGCGGCCGTAGCCGCTGTCCTTGACCCCGCCGAACGGCATGCGCTGGTCCGACCGGACCGCCGCGTTGACAAAAACGCAGCCGCTGTCGATGAACTGCGCCGCGATGGTCTCGGCCCGCTCCAGGTCCTGGGTCAGCACCGCTGCCCCAAGCCCGAACACCGAATCGTTGGCCGCGGCGATGGCTTCGGCCTCATTGGCCACAGGGATAATGGCGGCTACCGGCCCGAACAGTTCCTCCTCGTAGGCGGGCATGCCGGGTTTCACGTCCGTCAGGATGGTGGGGGGATAGAACGCGCCCGGCCCTGGGGGGACCTGCCCGCCCAGAAGCAGCGTCGCGCCCTTGGCGATGCTCTGTTCCACCTGGGCATGGAGTTCGTCGCGCAGGTCGTGGCGCGCCTGGGGGCCGAGTTGCGTGTCCTCCGCCAGGGGGTCGCCCATCTTCACCGCCGCCATGGCCTGGGTGAACCGGGTCTCGAAATCCTTGCGCACGCTCTCCACCACAATGAAGCGCTTGGCGGCGATACAGCTCTGGCCGCCGTTGACCATGCGGCCCTTGGCGCTGACTTTGGCCGCCAGGTCGAGATCGGCGTCACCCAGGATCAGGTATGGGTCGCTGCCGCCCAGTTCCAGGACGGTCTTCTTCAGCATCTCGCCCGCCTTACGCGCCACCGCCCTGCCCGCGCCGGTGCTGCCGGTCAACGTGACCGCGGCGACGCGCGGGTGCGCGATGACGGCATCCACCTCCTTGCTGCCGATCATCAGGGTGCGGAACAGGTTCTCCGGGAAGCCGGCTTGCTTGAACACCTGTTCGATGGCGAGGGCGGCGCCCGGGACATTGGATGCGTGCTTGAGCACACCGCCGTTGCCGGCCATGAGCGCGGGGGCCGCGAACCGGAACACCTGCCAGAACGGAAAATTCCACGGCATCACCGCCAGCACCACGCCCAGCGGCTGGAAGGTGACAAAGCTTTTGCGCGCCTCGGTCTTGACCGGCTCCGGCGCCAGGAACTGGGCCGCGTGTTCGGCGAAGAATTCGCAAACGTCGGCGCATTTACCGATTTCGGCCATGCCGTCCTTGACCGGTTTGCCCATCTCACGCGCCATGAGGGCGGCGTAGTCGCTGGCGTTATGGCGCAGAATCGCCGCGGCGGAGCGCATCGGCTGGGCACGTTCCGCGAAGCCGAGGCGGCGCCACGCGGTGAAAGCCTCATGCGCCTGCGTGACGATAGCCGCGGCCTGATCCGCGGCCATGGCGGTATAGGTGGCAACGAGCGCACCCGTCATGGGGTTGATGGCTTGGAGTGTCATGCACTGGCTCCGCATGTCCTGATTTTCATCGGGGGCATGTCTACCATAGCGGAGCGGTGATTACCCTGACGGCGACGCCGCCAACGACCTGCGCGGCGCATGGCGTTTTCAATGACTCCGGCATTGTCCACCGTCCAATTGCCCGCCAGCGGTGGTGAAAGCGCCCCCGGCGAGGGCGCGGGGCAGAGTCTCACCCCAATCGGAGCCAAGCGCAAAAGCCTCGGGACGAAGCCCTGGAAGACCAGGCACTTAGTTATAGCAGCGCGACGCTCTGGCCACGGGGATCGCAGGTCCCGGCGGCCCTCCGCGGAACATTCCTGTCCCGCCATAGTTCAGGGTGCTGGCCCGGCGTGATTGCCGGGGAGGTACATCCTGACAGACTCAGTCCCTGCGACCACCGACCGCCTCCTGCATGTTGTCGTCAATGCTTGCGCGGGAACGGCGCAAGCTCCTGACCTGCGGGAGACTCTTGAAAAGGCCTTTCGTCAGCGCGGGGCGGTGGCGCGGATCGTCTTCGCCCGCGGCGGGCCGGAGATGACCGACGCCATCGCCGCGGCCTGCGCCGCCAAACCCGATGCGATTGTCGCGGGGGGTGGCGACGGCACCATCAGTGCGGTCGCCCAGGCCGCCCTCGCGGCCGGGATTACCCTGGGCGTCCTGCCGCTGGGCACCCTCAATCACTTCGCCAAGGACGCCGGCATCCCGCGCGCGTTGGATGAGGCGGTGGAAACCGTCTGCGCCGGCCATACGATCACGGTCGATGTCGGCGAGGTCGGCGGGCGCATCTTCCTCAACAATTCGAGCGTTGGACTGTATCCCCGGATCGTCCGCCATCGCGACGGACAGATGCGCCATACCGGGCGCGCCAAATGGCTGGCCCTGCTCGTTGCCACCCTCACTGTCCTGCGGCTCACACCGCTCGCGCGGTTCCGCATCCGCATTGACGGCGCGGACGAGCAACGCCGCACCTCGCTCATGATGATCGGCAACAATGAATACGGCATGGATGGCTATCACTTTGGCGAACGCAAACGCCTCGATGCCGGTCATCTGACACTTTATGCGCCCCGGCATTGCGGGCACGGCGCGCTCCTGTGGCTCGCCCTGCTCGCGCTTCTCGGCCGGCTGGGCCAGGGTAAGGAGATTGAGTCGCGGCCGGCGAAGGATATCGTGATCGATTCCGCATCGGATCACCTGCAGGTCGCCACCGATGGCGAGGTTTCTCTCATGCCGACGCCCCTGCGTTATCGTATCCGCCCCCGCGCCTTGCGAGTCCTCGCGCCGGCGCGGCCCGGCACGGGCGGGGTGTGATGCGCACGCTGGTTCACCTGTCTGATCTTCACTTCGGGCGGGTGAATGACGCCCTGCTGGCGCCGCTACTCACCCTGGTTCACGCCATCTCGCCCCACGTGGTGGCTGTTTCAGGCGACCTCACGCAGCGGGCGCGGGCCTCGCAGTTCAAGCAAGCGCGCGCATTTCTGGACCGCCTGCCCCAGCCGGTGATCGTGGTGCCAGGGAACCACGATGTTCCCTTGTTCAATCTGCCGGCGCGGTTCCTGTGGCCGCTGGCCGGGTACCGCCGCTACATCACCCGCGACCTCGATCCCAGTTTCATTGACGACGAGATCGCCGTGCTCGGCGTCAATACCGCGCGCTCCCTGACCATCAAGGATGGCCGGGTCAATCACACGCAGGTAGCGTCCCTGCGCGCGCGCTTCTGCGATCTGCCCAAAGACCTCGTCAAGATCGTCGTCACCCATCACCCGTTCGATATGCCGGGCGCGGCGCGGGACACGGTTCTGGTGGGCCGCGCGGGCATGGCGCTGAACATGTTCGCCACCTGCGGCGTCGACCTGCTGCTGTCCGGCCATCATCACCAGAGCAGCGCCGCCAGCGCGGATCACCACGCGCTCGCGGGATACAAGGCGCTTGTGGTGCAGGCGGGCACGACCACCTCGACCCGCGGGCGGGGCGAGGCCAATGCGTTCAACGTGATCCGCATTGCGCGGCACCGAATCGACGTTGAACACTTCACCTGGCGGGAGAGCGGCGGCGTGTTTCAACCCGCGGGCCGCGCCGCCTTCGCGCGGGACGAAAAGGGCTGGAGCCCGGCCTAGCCGCCCCAAAAGAAAAGCCCGGCAAGCCAAAGGGCCTGCCGGGCTTTTTAGGACGGGATGAGCGCCTAGAACAGGCGCAGGATCGACTGTTCGGAGCGCTGGGCGATCGACAGGGAGATCGTGCCCAACTGCTGGCGGGTCTGGAGCGACAGCAGGTTGGCGGACTCTTCGTTGAGGTCCGCGTTCACCAGCTCGGAGGCGCCGCCCTTCAGGGTGTTGATCAGGTTGGTGGTGAAATCCGCGCGGATCTGGAGCAGCGCGGCGTTGGTGCCGAACTGCTGCGACGCCTGGCGGACGGTCACGAGAGCGGAGTCGATGGCCGAGATCGCCGCGGTAATGGCGGTGACGGCGGCGGTGCCGGTCTGGCCCCA
>CANJOI010000123.1 GCA_947475365.1 Fidelibacterota bacterium
AAACAGAAAACCATCGAGCATCGTCGCTTGCTTCACCGCAAGCTCGCCGCCTAAGATCGACCAACCAGATGAGGCCAACACTCCACTAAATCACGCCCGCATCTGTCCCAAATGATCTGACGACGCACATTCGCTCGCGCCGAGACTCCTGTGAGCCGGATGCCTCAAATAATCCCTCGATTGCGCGAAAAATGGCAGCGGTAGTGGAGGCTCTGCCGCTCCTATCTCTAAGCCCCAAATAAGAATAGCGTTCGGCCCCTCCGGCGGGCCGCCCGAGGACAACAGAAGGAGGGACCCGGAATTTGTCAAACGGGGTGGTGGTCAATGCGATGATTTTAGTCGGAGTGGGCAAATCCTCCAGCTTGCAGCGCTGCCCGTTAATTGTCCCGTACGCAGGTCTTGCGTTCGGACCCGTTTCTATCGAACAGACCTGCCCATCACAGAAGTAGGTAATGCTCGACACCGATAGATCGTCAGACTTGCGAGCGCTTAATCCACGATCCAACCAATCGAATCGGTTGGCAATCCCCGCAAGCAGCCGACTTTTCCCGACACCATTCTTTCCGATGATTACAGATACCCATGCTGAAGTTTCGGACAAACTCGTATCCGAAAATTGGACACTCAAGGACTCTTTGTTGCGATGCTCAGCGGCGTTGAATATGTCGGAGCGTTCGAAAGCTCCTTTCGCGTGCAAGAGCCTGAAGCTGGTCGCCATCGCTTTCCCCAGTGCTGCTCGGCCGAGTGATATTGTGCGTTAAGCTGGGGCTGCGCTCTTATCGAGCCCCACCCTTCATCACAAACTTCTGCAACCGCGCCGCCCGTGTCTCGGCCACATACACGTTCCCCTTTGAATCCGTCGCCAGCGCGTGCAGGCCGTTGAATTGGCCGGTGCCGTGGCCTGTCTGCCCAAACGCGCTGTTGGGTACTTCTTCCAGGGTCTGGCGGTTCAGGATGCGGATGTGGCCGTTGGCGAGGTCGCCGACCATCAGGTAGCTCTGCTTGGCGTCGCCGGAGAAGCCGAGGTTGTACACGGTGCCGCCGGAGGACAGCGTCGCCTTGGCGACGAAGCCTTCCTTCACGAACTTGCCGTCGATGGTGAACACCTGGATGCGGTTGTTGCGCCGGTCGCACACATAGACCAGGCCGTCCTTCGCGATTTTCAGGCAATGCACCAGGTCGAACTGCTGCGGCGCGGGGCCGCTGGCGCGCTTTTCCGGCTCGGCGCGCGGGGCTGAATCGTCGGGCTTGTTGCCGTAGGCGCCCCACATGCGCTTGAACTTGCCGGTGTCGGCGTCGAACACGATGACGCGGCGGTTGGCATACCCATCCGCAATGAACACTTCGTTGGTGGCGGGCCACACGGCGGCGTCGGCGGGGTGGTTGAGGCTGGTTTCGTCCAGGCTGCCCTTGGTCTGGCCGGCCTTGCCGATCTGCAGCAGGAATTTGCCGTCGCGGGTGAACTTCAGGCACTGGTTGCCGCCGTTGCCGCACAGCCAGACGTTATTCTTGTAGTCCACGAAGATGCCGTGTTCCGGCTGGGGCCAGTCGTACTTGCCCTCGGGGCTGGGGCCGCCCCAGGCCTGGATGAATTTGCCGTCGGCGTCGAACTCGATCACCGAGGGCGCGGGGCGGCAGCATTCGGCCTCGGCCGGGTTTTTCGCATCGCCCACGGTGCCCATATCCTTGGCGATGGTCTTGGGCCGGTGGATCATCCACACATGGTCCTGCGCATCCACAAACACGCCGCCCGGATCGCCGTTGAGATACTGGTTGGGCAGCGCCTTGGGCCAGAACGGGTCCACCTGGAAGGTGGGCACGGCGGGCTCGGCGCCCAAGGCAGGCGCGGCAAGGCTCAGCAGGAGCGCGGCGGCGAGCAGTGTCTTCACGTGTGGTCCTCCCCAACGGAACAGCAGCGCCTATTTATAGGCCAAGGTGCAGGCGTTGATAACGGGAGATAGCGGTAGTTTAGGTTTCACGTGAAACATTGCGCGGCGGCGCGGGACCTAGAGCGCCGCCTTCTTCCACGCCGGCGGCAGGTCGCTCTTGGTGGTCTGCAGGATTTCCAATATGGCCTTGCGGTCGTCGCGCGTGAGGCGGGCGAAACGGGGGCTGGTGTCGGCGCCGGTCAAAATGGCGTACAGCGCCGTGTAGATCTCGGTCCTGGCGTCCGCCGGCAGGGCGTCGAAGGACGCGCTGTAGATCATGTAGCTCAGGGGATATTTGAACAGGCGCGTGGTCAGGTCGAAATCGCGCAGCGCGCGGCCCTTGGCGTCGCGCGGGGCCTTGGCGGGGAAGCTCTGGGTGAAGCCGGAGGTGCCGGCCACGGGCGCGGGGAACGGCGCCTCATCCACAAACAGCATATAGGCGAGCAGGTCCTCCAGTTGTGTGCGCGGGAATCCGCCGCGCCTTGCCGCGGCGCCCGCGCCCAGCAGCATGTTGGTCATGCGCGCCTGGTGCTCGAAGGTCATCAGCGCCACGATGTCGGCGTGCGGCGAGAGGTAGGTGCGGGTGTCGAACTTATCCGCCAGCGACATCAGGTTCTGGGTGTTGGCCGCGCCGGGGCGGCGCTGGCCGTCCTCGCTGTAGACCACCGCGCCGTTGCCCTGGTGCGTGGCGGCGCCGTGGGTGCCGGTGACGTACCAGCCGCTCCAGCGCTCCGCGAAGGGCGTGGTCTGGTCGGTGAAGTTGAACAGGCGCGGCGGCCCGTCGGAGGGGATGAACACCGGCGTGCCGTCGGCCGCCACGGGTGAGCTGGCGACGATCAGGCCGGGCGCGTAGTTGTCGGCGCCGTGGCACCGGCCGCAGGTGGAATCCTGATAGCGCACAAAGCGCGGCGCGGCGGGGTCGTTGTCGAGCGAGTAGAACGCATAGCCCTCGGCGGCGGTGGCGGTCATCAGTTCCAGGGTGCGCGAGCCCTGCACATAGCCCACCGCAACCGTATCGTTGAAGAACACCGAGCGCGGCTTGTCCGGGCCGATCAGGTCGCTTTGGAAACTGGTTTTCGAATACACCAGCATCTGGCTGTCCGGATTGACGCCGAGATGCGCGAGCAGGTCTTTGAGATAGCCAAAGGCGTTGTCCTCGAATTTCAGGTGATCAAGGCCCTTTTCCAGGCGCGCTTTCAGGGCGGCAATGGGATCGGGCCGGGGCGCTTCCGGCGCGGAGGCTGCGGTCAGGAAAGCCAGGGCGGCGAGGGGGATCAGGAGAGGTGCGCGGGTCATGGCGGCATTTTCCCGCCGCCGGGCGCAGGGGCGATTGATCCGCATCAATGCCCGGGGCCTGAGCGCCGCCGAAATTAAAGTGCGTCCGCACACCGGAACAGGAGAGCCCGCCATGGACAAGAATATCGGCGCCGTCGACCGCGTCCTCCGTGCGCTCGTCGGTCTGGCCCTGATCGCTTACGCCATTCCCGTGGGCTTCCCCGCCACGGGCTGGAACTGGGTCGGCTGGATCGGCATCGTGCCGCTGCTGACGGCGCTGGTCAGCTTCTGCCCGGCCTATGTGGTGTTCGGCGTCTCCACCTGCAAAACACCCTGACGCCGCGAAGCGTCCCGCCGGTTGCTGCGGCCCGGGCCCCCGGTTAGGCTTTCCCGGCCGGGATCATGGCCCGGTCACAGCCATCTGGGGGATGTCCGATGTCAAAAATCGCCTGCGCCGCCGCGCTGCTGGCCGCGCTGCTGAGTTCTGCCGCGCCCGCCGCCGCCAAGCAGATTCCCTTCGACCAGGCCACCATCGCGGAGCTGGCCGCGGCGATGAAGGCGGGCACGCTCACCGCCGAGAAACTCACCGAACTGTGCCTCGCGCGCATTCAGGCGTTTGACCACGCGGGGCCGAAGCTGCATGCGGTGATCGCGCTCAACCCGAAGGCGCTGGAGATCGCCCGCGCGCTGGATGCGGAGCGCAAGGCCGGCAAAGTGCGCGGGCCGCTGCATGGCATTCCGGTGGTGCTGAAGGACAACTACGACACGGTGGATATGCCCACCACCGGCGGCTCGGTACTGCTGGAGGGCAACATGGCCCCCGACGACGCCAATATGGTGAAGCGCCTGCGCGACGCCGGCGCCATCATCTTCGCCAAGGTGAACCTGGGCGAATTCGCCAACGGCAACCAGTCGTCCATGGGCGGCCAGTCGCTCAATCCCCATGATCTTACCCGCACGCCGGCGGGCTCGTCGGGCGGCACGGGTGTGGCGATCGCGGCGGGCTATGCGCCGCTGGGCCTCGGCACCGATACCGGCGGTTCCATCCGCGGGCCGTCGTCGGTGAACGGCATCGTCGGCCTGAAGCCCACGCATGGTTTGCTGAGCCACGACGGCATCATCCCGCTCGCGCTGACCTTGGACATGGGCGGGCCCATGGCGCGCAATGTTCAGGATATCGCGGTGTCGCTGGGCGCCATGACCGGCATCGACCCGGCCGATGAATTCACCAAGAAGAGCGAAGGCAAATTCCAGAAGGACTACACGCAGTATCTGAAGCCCGGCAGCCTGAAGGGCGCGCGCATCGGCGTGGCGCGCGATTACATGGGCGCCGATCCGGATGTGGACTGGATCATCGAAAGCGCCGCCATGGCGATGAAGAAGGAGGGCGCCACCGTGGTCGATGTGCGCCTGCCCAAGTGGTTCCTGGATTCCGCGACCCAGGTGGTGTTCACGCTCTACCCGGCGGAATTCAAGGTGCAGATCGCCGATTACCTGAAGACCACGGGGCCGAAGTATCCCAAGAACCTGGACCAGCTGATCGAACGCGCGCACGCGTATAACGATCTGCGCCCGGACGGTACGGGACCCAACCTCACCCGCTGGCGCTATTTCACCGACGTCGAGGCCAAGGCGGTGTCGCTCGACGACCCCTCATATAAAGCGATGCACGATTACTACCTGCCCATGACGCGCGCGCTGCTCGACGGCACTTTCGCCAAGGACAAGCTGGACGCCTTTGTCTATCCCACCACCACCACGCGCCCGGAGCAGATCGCCGCACCGCCGGCGCCGCCCCTGGGCTCGGTGAAATCGCCGCGCAGCCTGGCAAACCTTTCCGGTTTCCCCGACCTGATCGTGCCGGCGGGTTTCACCACCGATGATTTGCCGGTGACGATTTCGTTCTTCGGCCAGGCGTTCAGCGAGCCAAAGCTGCTGGCGCTGGGCTACAGCTTTGAGCAGACCACCCATGCACTTCGGCGGCCGGTAAATACACCTGTGTTACCGGGCGGAATGATCGAGGTGCCTGACAAGTAGGGTGCTGGCCGCGTCCCTTGCCTTTTGCTCCCTACCACCACACCTAAGCGGGCAAGGAAGGTGACCCATGAGTGAAGTCAGCATGAGCCAGCAAACGCGCGAAATCGTCGAAACCAAACGGCCTCTGTCCCAGCATTGGGTGGGGGACGGCTTTCCGGTGCGCACGCTGTTTTCCTATGACCGGGGTGCTGCGGATACCAGCCCGTTCCTGCTGTTCGATTATGCGGGGCCGCACCTCTTTGAACCCGCTCGTGGTCAACGCGGCGTCGGCCAGCATCCGCATCGCGGGTTCGAGACCGTGACCATCGTTTATGACGGTGAGGTCGCTCATAAGGATTCCACCGGCCAGGGCGGCGTCATCGGTCCTGGAGATGTGCAGTGGATGACCGCCGCCGGCGGCATCATCCATGAGGAATTCCACTCGCCCGCCTTCGCAAAAACCGGCGGGCCGTTCCGCATGGTGCAGCTGTGGGTCAACTTGCCGGCCAAGGTGAAGATGAGCGCGCCCGGCTACCAGGGCATCACCGAGGGCGACATTCCGGTGGTGACCTTACCGGACAATGCCGGCACCGCGCGCATCATCGCCGGCCAGTTTGGGGCGGCTAAAGGCCCCGCGCGTACCGCCACGCCCATCAATCTCTGGGATGTGCGGCTGACGGCCGGTGCGGACGCGACGTTCGATCTGCCGGAAGGCCACACCGCCATGATCGCGGTGCTGGCGGGCCATGTGACCATTGGCGGCCAAGGCTTCGGTGAAGCCGAGATCGCGCGCTTCACCCGCACCGGCGGCGCCGTGCGGGTGAAGGCCGATGGTGATGCGGTGCTGCTGGTCATGACCGGCGAGCCGATCGCCGAGCCGGTGGTGGGCTATGGGCCGTTCGTCATGAACACCCAGCAGGAAATCCGCCAGGCGGTGGACGACTTCAACAGCGGCAAATTCGGGCAGATCGCGCGCGCCTAAGCCTCACGGCGCCGCGAACACGGTGTTGATGTTATCGCGATATAGCGGCCGGTATCCCACAGCCTCAATGTGCTGCCGGACTCCCCGCGCCCGCGCTGTGATCTCCGGGTAAGGGGTCATAGACGGGTGTTCGTCCTCGATCTCTACGATCAGGACCTTGGGACGCCATACCGAGAGATCGAAGGAAGCAAACACGCCGTCCTCTCCGCCTTCTACATCCACCACGAGCAAGTCGAAACCCAGTGGTACGCCCGTATCCGCGAGGACATCCTCCAGGCGCCGTTGCTGCACGTCGACAGTTTCGCCGCCGAGTACTCCCTGAGCCCATACGATCTTATCATAGGCCTGCGCCATGGAGGCGTCGCCGGTAGTCAGTGCCCCGCCGAGCTGCAAGGTTATCATCTTGTCGTCCGTTCCTACAGCGCATTCGACGACGGTGATGGTGGTGCTGGCGGCGTGGCGCGCCGCACACAGCGCGGCGAAATGTGGCACCGGCTCGACGTATACGCCGCGCCAACCAAGGTCGGCGAGGAAACTGGTGTTGCTGTAAGTCTGTCCATCGAAGGCGCCGACCTCGACGAATGTGCCCTGGCGCCGAAAGCCCAACAGGCCCTCCAGGAGCGACCCGAGGACGGGAATTTGACAAGTGGGGTGGGGGATATAGTGCATAGGGCGGCAATCTAGACCCGGAAGGGGTTGGGATGATGCCTTATTCCAATAACCTTTGCCCAGGCGAATGGTTTGTTTCCCAGCCGTGTGCCGGAGGCGCTCTGTGCATTGCTGCACCGCAAGCGAACGCGGTAGGCTTTTGGCGTGAAGGGGCATTTCTCACGAGGGGACCGTAGATGATCAAAGCCACCAAGTTCGCCTGTATCGCGGCGCTGAGCGCCGCCTTGCTGGGCTCCGCGGCGCCGGCGTCGGCCAAACAAGTTCCGTTCGACCAAGCCACCATCGCCGAGCTGGAGGCCGCCATGGCCAAGGGCACGCTGACAGCGGAAAAGCTGATGGAGCTGTGCCTCGCGCGTATCAAGGCCTACGACCGCGCCGGGCCCATACTGCATGCGGTCATCACCCTCAACCCTAAGGCCATGGAACAAGCCAAGGCCATGGACGCCGAGCGCAAGGCCGGCAAGGTGCGCGGGCCGCTGCACGGCATCCCCGTGGTGCTGAAGGACAACTACGACACCTTCGATATGCAGACCACCGGCGGCTCGGTGCTGCTGGCGGGCAACGTGCCGCCCGATGACGCTTATATGGTGAAGAAACTCAGAGATGGCGGCGCCATCATCCTCGCCAAGGTCAATATGGGCGAGTTCGCCAACGGCGGTCAGTCCTCCATGGGCGGCCAGTCTCACAACCCCCACGATCTCGCGCGCGGACCGGCTGGATCTTCCGGCGGCACCGGCGTTGCGATCGCCGCGGGCTATGCGCCCCTCGGCCTCGGCACCGATACCGGCGGTTCGATCCGCGGCCCTTCGTCGGTCAACGGCATCGTCGGCTTGAAGCCCACCCACGGCCTGGTGAGCCGCGACGGCATCATCCCGCTCGGCCTCTCGCTCGACACCGGCGGCCCCATGACGCGCAGCGTCTCGGATATCGCCGTGTCCCTCGGCACCATGACGGGCGTCGATCCCAAAGACCCCGCCACCAAGAAAAGCGAAGGCAAGTTCGAGAAGGACTACACCAAGTTCCTGAAGGCGGACGCGCTCAAAGGCGCGCGTATCGGCTGGGCGCGGGATTTCCAGGGCGCCGATCCCGATGTGGATTGGATCGTGGAAAGCGCCGTCATGGCCATGAAAAAGGCCGGCGCCACAGTCGTTGATGTGCGCTATCCGAAGTGGTTCCTGCAGGCCAGCACCCAGGCGCTCTACACGCTGTTCTCGCCGGAGTTTGAGGCGCAGATCGGCGATTACCTCAAGGCCAAGACCGGCCCCAGTTATCCGAAGACCCTCGATCAGTTGATCGAACGGGCCAAGGATTACCGCAGCATGGGCGAAGACGGGCAGGGCCCGAACCCGCTCCGGTGGCGCGCTTTCATCGATCGTGACAAAGCCAATGGCACGCTCACCGATCCCGGTTATCTCGCGCTGCGCGACTACTTCATGCCTATGACCAAGAGGCTGGTGGAGGCCACCATGGCCAAGGACAAGCTGGACGCCATCATCTATCCCACCGGCATGCGCCGTCCCGGCCTGATCGCCGAGCCGCCCGGCCCTGCCACGCCCACCGGCACCTCGCCCACGGGGATCGCCAACCTTTCGGGCTCGCCTGATTTGATTGTGCCGGCGGGCTTCACCACCGACGACTTGCCGGTGTCGGTGTCGTTCTTCGGTACCGTGTTCAGCGAACCCAAGCTGATTGCTCTGGGCTACAGTTTTGAACAAGCCACCCACGCCATCCGCCGTCCGGTCACCACCCCGGCCCTGGACGGCAGCATGATCGAAGTGCCGTAGGAGGGCATGACCATGAACCGCTTTACAAAGATCGCATCCGTCGTCGCGCTCACCGCCGCGTTGCTCTCGACCGCGGCCCCAGTCTCCGCCAAACAGGTGGAGTTCGACCAGGCCACCATCGCCGACCTCAACGCCGCCTTCGCCGCCGGTACGCTCACGGCGGAGAAACTGGTGGAGCTGTGCCTCGCGCGCATCAAGGCCTTCGACCGCGAAGGGCCGAAACTGCACGCCGTCATGGCTCTCAATCCCAAGGCGCTGGAAGAAGCGCGCGCGCTGGACGCCGAACGCAAGGCCGGCAAGGTGCGCGGTCCGTTGCACGGTATCCCCGTGGTGCTAAAGGACAACTTCGACACCGTGGAAATGCCCACCACCGGCGGATCGGTGCTGCTGGAAGGCAACATCCCGCCCGACGACGCCTTCATGGTGAAGAAGCTGCGCGACGCCGGCGCCATCATGCTGGCGAAGGTGAACCTGGGCGAGTTCGCCAACGGCTACCAAAGCTCCCTCGGCGGCCAGTCGCACAACCCGCACGACCTGACCCGCTCGCCCGGCGGCTCTTCCGGCGGCACCGGTGTCGCCATCGCGGCGGGTTACACGCCGCTGGGTCTTGGCACCGATACCGGCGGGTCGATCCGCGGGCCGTCCAACGTCAACGGCATCGTCGGCTTGAAGCCCTCCAACGGCCTGGTCAGCCGCGACGGCATCATTCCGCTGGCGTTGTCGCTCGACACCGGCGGGCCCATGGCGCGCAGCGTCTACGACGTGGCGGTGTCACTGGGCATCATGACCGGCGTCGATCCCGCCGATCCCATGACCAAACGCAGCGAAGGCAAGTTCGAGAAGGACTACACCAAGTTCCTGAAGGCCGACGCGCTCAAGGGGGCCCGCATCGGTGTGGCGCGCGATTACATGGGCGCCGACCCGGACGTGGACTGGCAGATCGAATCCGCCATCATCGCCATGAAGAAGGCGGGCGCCACGGTCATCGACCTGAAGTATCCGAAGTGGTTCGTGGACTCCTCCAACATGGCGGTGTTCACGCTCTACCCGGCCGAGTTCAAGGTGCAGATCGCCGACTACCTGAAGACCACGGGACCCAAGTATCCCAAGACCCTCGACGATCTGATCGAAGGCGGACGCAACTACCGCAGCCTCGGAGCGGACGGCGCGGGGCCGAACCTCTCGCGCTGGCAGTTCATGGTGCAGATCGAGAAGCCCGCCGATGCGCTCACCGATCCGGGCTATATCGCGCTGCATGAATATTATCAGCCCATGACCTCGGCCTTGATCGGCGGGATCATCGACAAGAATAAGCTCGACGCCATCATCTACCCGACAGGCTCCAAGCGGCCGTCGTTTATCGCCGAACCGCTGGGCACAAACCTCGGCTCTGGTCCCGCCGCGCTCGGCATCGCCAATCTCGCCGGGTTCCCGGACCTGGTGGTTCCCGCGGGCTTCACCACCGACGATCTGCCGGTGACGGTGTCGTTCCTGGGCAAGGCCTTCACGGAATCGCGCATCCTGGCGCTGGGCTATGCCTTCGAGCAGGCCACCCACGCCATCCGCCGGCCGGTGACAACACCGGCGCTGCCGGGCGGCGCTATCGAAGTTCCGGGGAAGTAAGTCTCGGCGCTATTTGACGGGCGCGGTGCGATCGATCACCGCGCCCGTTTGCTTTTTGAGGGTCTCCAGCGCCGGGTCACTCTGCGCGTAGAGGAAGACGTCGTAGACCGGGCCGTTGGGGCCGGCGGTCTGGGTGGTGACGAACACTTTATCGTCGCTCAAAGGCCCCAGCGGTTTGTGCCGGTCGGGCAGCACCGCCGTGGCCACGCCTTGATCCAGCACGATCACCTGACCGTTCTTGGGATAAATCGCGGCCGCCATGCGCTGGATGTCGCCGTAGTGGGGCTCGTGTGTCCAGACGCCGGCGTGCTCATCGTCCACATGGACAACCACGCGGTTCACATGCGGTAGATGGGTGATCACCATGTGGCTCGTCACAGGGCGCCAGTGTTCTCCCAACTGCGGGCTGGTCAAATATACGCACTCGAATTTACGGCAGGTATTGGGCCGGGTTTCGTAGATCCTGCAGCCGGTGCCGATGGCGCAGTCCTTGCACCAGGTCTGGAGCGGCTTGGCGATTTCCGGAATGGCCGGAAGCTTGCAGCACAGGGTGCATCCCGCGCAGCTGCGTCCCTGTCCGGATGTGTAGGG
>CANJOI010000124.1 GCA_947475365.1 Fidelibacterota bacterium
CTCTGATTTCCATGAGTTTTGAGCTTACCCGGCCCCTGAATCAAGCCAGCCGTTACGTTGCAGCCGCGTCCTGAACGGCCGGGGGCTCGGTCTGGTTCCGGTTTCAGGCGCCCGGCGTATAGGCGGCGGCTTGGAGCGCCAGGGCCTGGCGGGTTTCGGCCACGTCATGGACCCTGAGAATCTGGGCCCCTTGAGCGACGGCCACCAAAGCCGAGGCCAAGGAACCAGGGAGGCGGTCGTGGCTCCCCTCTCCCGCCGATAGCCGGCCGATGAAGCTTTTGCGCGATGCTCCGACCACCAAGGGACAGCCCAAACTGTGGAACATGCCGAGGTGGTCGAGCAGTTCGGCATTGTGGGCGGCGGTTTTGCCGAAGCCCAAGCCGATATCGATGGCGATGCGGCTCAAGGGAATGCCGGCCGCGCGGCACGCATCGACGCGGGCGCGCAGGAAGTCGTGCACGTCGCCCGGCGCCCAGGCATAGACCGGATCGTCCTGCATGGTGCGCGGCTCGCCCTGCATGTGCATCAGGATCACGTCCACGCCGGACTTGGCGGCGACTTCCAGCGCAAGCGGATCGGCAAGCGCGGTGATATCGTTGATCACCCTGGCGCCGGCGCTGACGCCCGCGCTCATGACGCTGGCGTGGCGGGTGTCGATGGAGATAGCGACGCCGTCGCTGGTCAATGCCTTGACCACGCCGGCGGTGCGCATGACCTCTTCTCCCGCGTCCACGGGCGCCGCGCCCGGCCGGGTGGACTCGCCGCCCACGTCCACCAGCGTCGCGCCGGCGGCGGCCATGGCCCGGCCATGGGTAACCGCGGCGCCGAGATCGGAGAACTTGCCCCCGTCCGAAAAGCTGTCCGGGGTGACATTGAGGACGCCCATAATGAGCGGCCGGGAAAGGCTATGGCCGGCGAAAGGCCCGCGCGGGGCGCCGATGCCCAGCAGTTCGCGGTCGATATCGGGGTCGGGTTTACCGGCGTCATATTCGATGCGCGTGATCAGGCTTTGGCTGACCACGGCGCCGGCGCGCCGGGAGACAATGGCGGCGGTGAACGCCTGCCCGCCGGGGGCCGATCCGGGCATGGGCCAGGCCTGACCATGGGCGAGCCCCGCCCGCGCCGCGACCCCTCGCAAAATCCCGCGCGGCGTGATGTAGGTCCGCTGCACCCCGGCACCCTCTTTAGACACGTATAATCCAGCGATGATATCATCACGAACCATGAACCACATCATCCGCACCGCGACCCGCGCCGACCTGGAGGCCGTCATCGGCCTACTGGTGGATGATGTCCTGGGCGCCGGCCGCGATACGCTGGCCGGGGCGCTCGATCCGGCCTATGGGGCGGCCTTCGCGGCCATTGAGCGCGATCCCAACCAGAAGATCGCGGTGATGGAGGCCAATGGGCGGATCATCGGCTGCATGCAGATCTCCTATCTCCCCGGCCTGTCGCGCAAAGGCATGTGGCGCGGCCAGGGCCTCGGGCGAGCCTTTTTCCTGTGGGCGATCGAGGATTGCCGGGCGCGTGGTTGCGGGATCATTCAGTTGTCCACGGACACCAGCAGGACCGACGCCCACCGGTTCTACCTGGCGCTTGGGTTTGAGGCCTCGCACGTGGGGATGAAACTGAAGTTATAAAAAAGGCCGCTTTGCAGCGGCCTTTTTTATCTTATGCGCCCGCCCGCTTAGGCACCAGGCTGCGGCGTCGGTTCCTGACCGAAGGGCGGCGTCCTGCGGCCATCGCCGGAGGTCGGCACGGACGAGCGCCGGCCCGGATCGCGGGGCTTGGGCGGGCTCTTCTCGGTCTTGTCGATCTTCTCGCCGCGCAGCAGCGCGTCGATCTCGTCGCGTGACAGCGTCTCATGCTCCAGGAGGCCCTGCGCGATGATCTCGAGCTGGTCGATGTGATCCTCGATGATCTTACGGGCCGTGGCTTCGCCGGCTTCGACGAAGCTGCGCACTTCCTCGTCGATCACGCGCGCGGTGGCGTCGGAGACGTTCTTCTGCTGGGTCACCGAATGGCCCAGGAAGACTTCGCCCTGGTTATCGGTATAGCGCAGCGGACCGAGTTTGTCGGAGAAGCCGTATTCGGTGACCATGCGCCGGGCGATGTCGGTGGCGCGGCGGATATCATCGGAGGCGCCGGTGGTGACCTTGTCCGGACCAAAGGTGATCTCTTCGGCGACACGGCCGCCGAACAGGCTGGCTACCTGCGCCTGCAGCTCGATCTTGGACATGGAGTACTTGTCCCGTTCCGGCAGCCACATGGTCACACCCAGCGCGCGGCCGCGCGGGATGATGGTGACCTTGTGCAGCGGCTCGTGGCTCGGCACGTGCAGCATCACCAGGGCGTGGCCGCCTTCGTGATAGGCGGTGAGGCGCTTCTCGTCTTCGTTCATGACCATGGAGCGGCGTTCCGCGCCCATAAGCACCTTGTCCTTGGCTTCTTCCAGCTCAAGCATGCCGACCACGCGCTTGGCCTTGCGGGCGGCCAGCAGCGCCGCTTCGTTGACGAGGTTGGCGAGGTCCGCGCCCGAGAATCCAGGCGTGCCCCGGGCGATGACCTTGAGGTCCACGTCGGAAGCCAGCGGGGTCTTTTTGGAATGCACCGAGAGGATTTTTTCGCGGCCCAGGATGTCGGGATTCGGCACCACCACCTGGCGGTCGAAGCGGCCCGGGCGCAACAGCGCCGGGTCCAACACGTCCGGACGGTTGGTGGCGGCGATCAGGATCACGCCTTCATTGGCTTCAAAGCCGTCCATCTCAACCAGCAACTGGTTGAGGGTCTGCTCGCGCTCGTCGTTACCGCCGCCCAGACCGGCGCCGCGATGACGGCCGACAGCGTCGATTTCATCGATGAAGATAATGCAGGGCGCGTTCTTCTTGCCCTGTTCGAACATGTCGCGGACGCGCGATGCGCCCACACCCACGAACATTTCCACGAAGTCGGAGCCCGAGATCGTGAAGAACGGCACGTTGGCTTCGCCGGCGATGGAGCGCGCCAGCAGGGTCTTGCCGGTACCGGGAGGACCGACCAGCAGCACGCCCTTGGGGATCTTGCCGCCCAGGCGCTGGAACTTCTGCGGATCGCGCAGGAATTCCACGATTTCTTCCAATTCCTGCTTGGCTTCATCGACCCCGGCCACGTCGTCGAAGGTCACGCGGCCCTGCTTTTCGGTCAGCAGCTTGGCGCGGGACTTGCCGAAGCCCATGGCCTTGCCGCCGCCGGACTGCATTTGGCGCATGAAGAATATCCATACGCCGATGAGCAGCAGCATCGGGAACCAGGAAATAATGATGCTCCAGAAGGAGACTTCGCCCTCGGTCTTGGGCACGACTTTGATCGTGACGTTATGTTCGCGCAGCGTCGGCACCACCGAGGCGTCTTCCGGCGAATAGGTGCGGAAATCCCCGCCCGACTTGAAGGTGCCGGTGATGTTGTTGCCCTGGATGGTGACTTCCTGCACTTCGGTGCGTTCAACCGCGGCCATGAAGTCGGAGAAATAAATCTCGCGGCTGGCGCTGCGCGGGCTCGCGCTTTGAAACAGGTTAAACAGCGCGACCACGCACACCAGGATGATGGCCCAGAGCATCAAGTTGCGGCTGATATTCAAAACAGACCCCTATGCGGGTTATGGAGTTTTCATCTCACTGCGAACCTGCCGGGAACTCTTTCTCCCGTGGGCCGGTTTGCCCGTTAACGTTAAATAGTGCGCCAAAGGGTTAGTGCAAGCAAAGCGTTTGTGACCCAAAAGCCAGCGCGGCTGTCACACCTGTAACAATTCGGCATCAGGTGAAAAAAGCGCTCTCGTCCGCCGCCGGCAGGCCGAGCAGCGTCGAAAGGGCCTGAATGCACGTCACATCGGGCTGTTCCGCCCCCTGCTGCGCAAGATCGGCGCGCAGGTAGCCGGCATGGGGAAGCGCCGCCAGCCCAGCTGAGTCATAAATCGCAGGCAAGCTGGCGCGCAGCCGTACCGGCACATCGGGGCCCGAAACCGGCAATTCGGCGCCAGTCCAGGCGGCGATTCGGAACGGGCCGCCGGTCATGCCCTGCGGCAGGGTGACCCGGAAGCGGCCGTCCCACAGCACCGGCGTTCCAGCCTGGACGGCCACGGCGTGATCGATCGCGGCGGCTTCCCGGTGGATCAAGAAGCAATCAGCGTCACGGGCGATGAAGCATCCGTGCAGCGTTGAGTCGCGCCACGGGCCTTTGCGCATCTGCGCGGCGATGCGTGTCAGCGACTCAAAACGCGGCCCGTACACATGCCCGCCGGCCGCGGTCAGAAGAGCACTCAACGCGCGTAGCGCGATCTCTTCGGGTGCGGCGCTCCAGGCCTGCAGACTCACCCGCACGGCGCCGTACTGATCCCAGGCGGTGGCGGTGCGCAACAGCTGGTGCGTGGCGTGATCAAGGGCTGCGCGCGCTCTTTGCATATGCCCCACGGTTTCCAGGAGACGGTCCCGGGAGAACCCCTCGTCTTCCAGAAGGCGCGCGGCCTGGCGGAACCGGATACGCGCCGCGGCCCGGTTCTCATTGGACGGGTCTTCCAGCCAGGGCTGAGCGAAACGGCGGCAAACATCGGCCACATCGGCCTTGGTGAAGGCCAGGAGCGGTCGGGCCAGCAGCACTTCGCCCGCGGCCGCGCGCAGTCGCGTGAGCGGCGCCATGGCGGCCAAGCCGTTGATGCCACTGCCACGGGTCAGGCGGATCAGGAAGGTTTCCACCTGATCGTCGGCATGGTGGGCGAGAAACAGGTGGCTGCGGTTCTCACGCGCGCACCACGCGGCCATGAGGCCGTAGCGCGCCTCGCGGGCGGCTTTCTGGGGGCTGCGGCCCTGGGGCTGTTGCGTCCCCTCCTCCCACGCCAGAGTCACATGCGGGCAATAGGGCGCGAGCCATTCCGCCACCTGCCGCGCTTCGGCCGCGGCCTCGGCGCGCAGGCGGTGATCGACGGTAATGGCCGTCAGGTCGGCGCCGTTGTCACGCGCCCACGCCGCAAGCAGGCGGGCCAACGCCATGCTGTCGGCGCCGCCGGAAACCGCTAGCGCAATCCGCGCGCCGCGTTCCAGGGCAAAGGGCGCCATGGCGCCCGCGAACGCCCCGGCATCGAGGCGGCTTTCAACGGACGTGAGTTCGGCGGACACCGGGCTTATTTCGCTCGGGCGCTCACTTGCACTTCAGCTTGGTGCGCGCGGCCTTGGTGGCGTTTTTGACCTGGTCGGGCGCGGTCGGGTATTCCTTGGCGATCAGGCCGAAGGCTTTGCAGGCGCCGTCGGTCTGGTTCAGCTTTTCCAGCGCCATGCCGAGCTTGAGCAGGTTGTCAGGCCCTTTGGCGTTCTTGGGATAGGTCTGATAGCCCTTCATGAACTCGACAGCGGCTTCCTGGTAATTGGCGCGCACGTAGAAGGCCTCGCCCAGCCAGTACTGGGCATTGCCCGCCAGCTGGTCCTTCGGGTTCTTCTCCAGGAACTGGCGCAGCGCGGCCTCGCCGCGGGCGTAATCGTTGCGCTTCAGGAAATCGAAGGCGTAGTCGTACTGATCCTTAGGGGCGCCGGCCGGGAGCTTCACGTCCACCGGCAGCGCGGCGAGTTGCTGGCCCGTGGCGCCCGGCGCGGCGGGAGAAGCGCGCGGCGCGGGCGGCGCCTGCGGTGCGGCATTGGCCTGTTGTACCGGCGCGGGCGCGTTGGGATCGGCCGCAAGCGGCTTACCGGCGGCGTCGGTGCGCACCACGAATCCGCCGTTGGCGTCCACGGCGGCATCGCCGCCGGCGGTTGCGGCTTGGGGCGCTGCTTGAGGGACGGCCGGCGCTGGAGCGCTTGCGCGCGGCGCATTCATCGGCGCCGAGGCCGGCGCGTCGAGGGAGAAGCGCTGCGATGCCGGTGTCTGTGAGGACGCGGCGGCGCGTGGCGCCGGGGCGGCCGGCGCGGCGGCGGTCGGCGCGGGAGTCAGAGCGCCAGGCTGGGCGCCGATGGACTGCTCTAAGGTCGCGATCCGCAAATTGAGGTCTTCGCTCAGGACGCGCAGCTGCTCGGCGCTGCGTTCGGCGCGAAAGCGCGCTTCTTCCACCTGGCCGGTGAGCAGTTCGATGGCGCGCTCCATGGCGAGCAGCCGGCTCTCAACATCCGCGGGCTTGGGCCCGGTCTGGAGCGCCTGCACCTGCTGCTCAAGCTTGGTGAGGCGGTCACCGGCGCTTTGGGCCTGGGCCGTGCCGCAGGCGACCACAACCGCGAGTGCGGTGAAGGCAAGGCGGCGGGTGAAGGTCGTGAATGCCATCATGAGGAAACAACCGCGCAACTAGGGGTGGGACCAGCACACATACGCCGCTAAGCGGGCGGGAATGTGGCATTGCTCGAAATCAGTGTCCAAAAATACAGGCTCACGAAAGCCTTTGGGCATAAAAAAACTGCGCCGGCATTGAGCCGGCGCAGTGTCGTTTCAGGCAGTGAACCTCGGGCTTGAGCGCCCGGAAGGCTTACTGAACGGTCGAGACGCCGCGGCGGTTCTTGCCCCAGCAATCTTCAGCCGAGACCACGCAGGTCGGGCGCTCTTTGCCGTAAGAGATGGTCTTGATGCGGCTGGCGTTGACGCCCAGCGACACCAGGTAGGCCTTCACGGCATTGGCGCGGCGATCACCGAGGCCAAGGTTGTATTCGCGGGTGCCGCGCTCATCGCAGTGACCTTCGATGGTCACGGTGCGGGCGGGGTACTGGTTCAGCCACTGGGCCTGGCCACGGAGAACGCCCTGATCGGCGGCGGTGACGTCGTACTTGTCGAAATCGAAGTGGACCATGTTGCCCACGACTGTGTTGAAGTACTCGATCGAGTCCGGAGCGGGACCACGCGGAGCGGCGGGCGGCGGGGTCTGAGTCTGCGCCTGAGCAACAGCGGCGGCTTCCTGCTTTTTGGGCGTGCTGCAACCGGCGAGCATCAGGCCGGCGACCGCGACCGCAGTTAGAATTCGGAGCTTCATTCTTCTTCCCCTAGGTTTCCTTGAGGTTTGTTGGAGTGTGGTGTGTTGGAGCGATTGTGGCAAAAGTGTATGGGACCCACGCCCAGTCGGCCCATCTTTTACCAGCAAACGCGCACAAAGCAATACCTTCGCAAGCGCAAAATGCTGTTACGCCCATCAAAAATAAGACATTTTGGCCCCAGGTTGCCCGCATGCCACATATGCACGCAGGTCCTAACTGGCCGCGGGAGGCCCCGTACCGGCTGTATTCTACGGGATCAAGGGCGACCACGCCGGGTCGGACGCGTCGCCCGGAGTCAATATTTCCCATTGATTGTAACCGGTTAGGTCAATCGAATAGAGCCGCACGCGGCCGCCGTTGGGAGACTGGGCGAAATACATCAGCACGCGGCCGTTGGGCGCCCAGGTCGGGCCTTCCACCGAGAAGCCCTGCGCCAGCAACCGTTCGCCAGAGCCGTCAGGCTTCATAACGCCGATATAGAAGTTGCCGTCATTGCCCGCGTAGCGGGTAAAGGCGATCAGGTCACCACGGGGTGACCACACCGGCGTCGCGTAACGGGCGCGGTTCTGGCCGAAGCTGATGCGCTGCTGGCCGGACCCGTCGGTGTTCATCACATACAGCTGCTGTGTGCCGCCACGGTCCGAGGCGAAGCAGATCTGGTCGCCGCGCGGGCTGTAGCACGGCGTGGTGTCAATGGAGGGATTGTCGGTGAGCCTGCGGCTTGAGCGCGTGCGCAGGTCCATCTCGTAGATGTCGGAGTTGCCGTTGAGTGCCGCCGACAGCACAACCTTGTTGCCGTCGGGCGAGAATCGCGGGGCATAGGACATGCCGGGGAAATCGCCGAGCACTTCCTGGCGACCGCTGTCGATATTGAACAGATAGACGCGCGGCACGTTGCGGAAGAACGAGAGATAGGTGATCTCCTGCGCGGTCGGCGAGAACCGCGGCGTCAGCACCAGATTGGCGCCGTCGGTGAGATAGCGGTGATTGGCGCCGTCCTGATCCATGATCGCGAGGCGCTTCAGGCGATTGATCGCGGGGCCGCTCTCGGCGATGTAGACCACGCGCGTGTCGAAGTAACCGCTTTCGCCGGTGATAGCGGTATAGATCTCGTCGGCGATGATATGCGAGACGCGGCGCCAGTTCTCCGGCTGCGTGCCGTAGGCTTTGCCGTTGTTGATCTGCTGGCCGCCGAACACATCCCAGGGACGGAAGGCGATGCGCATCTGGCCGGTGGGCTGGCCTTCGACCACGCCCTGCACGAGCGCCTGCGCACCGAGCGCGCGCCAATCGGTGAAGCGCGGCTGCACGTCGAGCGAACTCATTTCCTGCAGGAAGCCCTTGGGGTCCAGGGGCCGGAACAGGCCGGAATGCTCCAGATCGGCGGTGATGACCGCCGCGGCGTCTTTGCCGACCTGGGTGGATTCGGGCGTGGTGCCGGGGAACGCCGGGATGGCGATAGGCATGGGCTCGACCCGGCCACGGGTGATGTCGATGCGTACGTCGGCGCGCGCGCCCGCGGCATAAGCGGCGGCGCCCAGCGCGCCCGTGGCGGCGGCTGACATCAGGCGCCGGCGCGGCAGGGACGAGAGCTTCAAGTCTTCAAACATACAGAAATTCCGTGTTCTTGCGGCCCAACGATGAACTGGCGGGCCGAATATGACAGTGAGGACAGCGTATCCTGCGGGCCGATTGTGGCGATGCCGTGTCACGAATTCAAGGTTGCGGCGGATTTATGATTTGGACGCATCGCCTTATCCGACAACCGGCGCCCACTTTTCGGGGCGATGCTTTAACGCCCGGAGGCCTGGGTTGTTCGCTCACGCAGGCGGCCCTGTTCAGGCGCCTAATTCAGGCGTCCTTGGGGCGAGAAGTTGAAGGTGATGTCCTTCAGGATGTTGTAGCGCTCCTGGGAAATCGGGATGTTGCCGCAGCCCAGGATCGCGGTGCGGGCGCTGGTGGCGAAACGCCGGAACGCTGAGTCGGCGAAATAGCGCGCCATGTCGAGGATCTTGGCGTCGCGCACCGATCCGTCCGGATTGATCATCACCTGCACTTCCGCCGACATGCCCTCCATGCCTTCGGTGCCGGGATCGATGCGCCAGCAGCCCTCGATATGACGGCGGATGGCGTCGAGCTCGGTCATGCTCGCGCGGTCGGTGATATTGGGCGCGATATTGTTGGACGGCGTTGTGCTCGCGGACTTGGCCTGGGGCGCGGGCGGCGGCGCCTTCTTCTGCATGTCCTTGAGCAGGTCCTGCAGCATCGCCACGTCGCGCTTCTTATCGGGCGGCGGCGTCGGCTTGGAGGTCGGGCGCACTTTGGGCTGGGGCGCCTTTTCAGGCTCCTTCACCGGCACCTCTTCCTTGGGCGGTGGCGGCATGGCATCGGCGGGCGGGGCCGCGGCCTGCACCGGCGCCGGCGGTTCCGGCGGCGCAACCGGCGCGACCGGTGCTTCTTCTTTTGACGGCGGCGGCGGGGCCGAGGCGATTTCCTCGATGGGCACCAGGTCGACGATCAGCGGCGGCGTCTCGGTCGGGATATTGGTCTTGAGGAACGGCATGCCCACCCACGCAGCCGCGATGATGCCGGCGTGCAGCAGGAACGACAGCACGAAGCCCTGATTGGACGTATCTTTGACCGCGAGCGCAGACACCGCGACTTCCTCTCGTCCCCTCGCCTACTATTTCTTCTTAGCGCTGCTTTTGGGCGGTTCTGTGACGAACGCCACCTGCGTGATTCCCGCGGCGGTCACGGCCGCCATCACCTGCATCATCTGGCCGTAAGCGACATCCTTGTCGCCCTTCACATACACGCGCACTTCCGGGTTGGCTTCCCGCACGCCTTCCAGACGCGCGGTCAGGGCGTCCATGTCCAGCTTGGCCTCGTTCAGGGTCAAGGTGCCGTCGCGCTCGACGTAGAGCGTCAGGGCTTTGTTGTCCTGGGGCAGCGACTTGGTCTTGCTGGTCTGGGGCAGCTTGACGTTGACCCCGGTGGTGAGCAGCGGCGCGGTGACGATGAAGATCACCAGCAGCACCAGCATCACATCGACCATGGGCGTGACGTTGATTTCCGCCATGGGCGTGAACGCACGGCGGCTGGTCTTGGCGCCGCTGGAGGGCTTAATGAAAACAGCCACCGGCTTCTCCCTTCCTACTGCAGAGACGGCTCAGGACGCTTGGTGATGTCGAGCTGGCGCGACAGGATCGCGCCGAACTCGCCGGCGAAGTTTTCAAGGCGCAGGGCGTAGCGCGACAGATCGCTGGAGATCTTGTTGAAGGCCACCACCGCCGGGATCGCGGCCACGAGGCCGAGAGCGGTGGCGAACAGCGCTTCGGCGATCCCGGGCGCGACGGTCGCAAGGCTGGTGTCGGACGCCGCGCCGATGGCGGTGAAAGTGCTCATGATCCCCCATACCGTGCCAAACAGGCCGAGGAACGGCGACACCGAACCGGTGGACGCCAGGAAGATCATGCGGCGGTTGAGGATGTCCATTTCGCGCTCCAGGGTGATTTTCATCACCCGGTCGATGCGCTCGCCGAGCGCGGGGCCCGCGGCAGGAATGCCGCCCTTGCCCGAAGACCGGCGCCACTCGCGCATGGCCGCCACGAAGATCGAGGACATGGGGTCCTTGGGGCGTTGACCGATGCGCTCGAACAGTTCCTCAAGCGAACCGCCCGACCAGAATTTCTCCTCAAACTGCTCCGCCTGCCGGAACAGTGAGCGCAGCCGCAAGGACTTGTCGAAGATGATCGCCCAGCTCCAGATGGAGGCGAAGGCGAGCA
>CANJOI010000125.1 GCA_947475365.1 Fidelibacterota bacterium
CCGCAATCCCAACGCTTTCTATAACCGCGGCGTGACGCTGAACGACATGGGGCGGCTTGACGAGGCGCTGGCGAGCTACGACCAGGCGCTGGCCTTGGCCCCGAACTTCACGCCGGCCATCACCAACCGCGCGAACCTGCTGAAGGCGGCGGGCCGCCTGGACGCGGCGCTCGCCGACTACGATAAAGTGATCGCGCTAGAGCCCCGTAACCCGGAAGGCTACTTCAATCGCGGCGTTGCCTTGAGCGAAGCCGGGCGCTTCAACGAGGCGCTCGGAAACTATGGCGCGGCCATCAATCTCAAGCCCGATCATATCGACGCGCTCTACAACGGCGCCCTGGTGCTGCAGAGCCTGCATCGCTGGGACGATGCGCTCAGAGGCTTCGAGCGGGTCCTGGCGCTGGCGCCCAGCCATGCCGAAGCGCTCAACAACAAGGGCGTGATCCTGCAGTTCTTCGCGCGCCACGACGAAGCCCTGGCGGTATTCGAGAAAGTCGTCGCCCTCGCGCCGAACTACGCCGAAGGGTATTACAACCGCTCCTACCTGCGCTGGGTGAAGAACAAGGGCGACCTCCAGGCCATCCGCGATCTGGAGCGGGCGCTCGCGCTCAACCCGGATTATCCTTATGCGCTCGGGGATCTTCTGCATATGCGGATGCAGGTGGGCGAATGGGACACTTACGCGCGCGATATGGCGGCCATCGATGCGGGCCTGAGGGCCGGAAAACCCGTGGTGCGCCCCTTCGTCTATCAGGCCCTATCGGAATCGCCCGCCGATCTGCAGCTGTGTTCGGTGACCTATACAGCGCTGAACTTTCCGGCCTTGCCGGCCGCACCGATCGCGCCGCGCCCGGCGGGCGGCAAGATTAAAGTCGGCTATCTCTCGGCGGAATTCCGCGACCAGGCCACGGCCTATCTCATGGCGGGCTTGTTCGAGGCCCACGACCGCAACAAGTTCGAGATCATCGCGCTCGACAACGGCGGTGACGACGGCCGGCCGATGCGCAAGCGGCTGATCGCCGCATTCGACAAGTTCATCGACGTGGTGCGACTCACCGACGATGAAGCCGCGGAACGAATTCGCAATGAGAACATCGACATATTGGTGAATCTCAGCGGTTACTTCGGCCACCCGCGCATGGGTATTTTCGCCCGCAAGCCGGCGCCGATCCAGGTCAACTACCTCGGCTTCCCGGCCACCCTCGGCGCGACCTTCATGGACTACATTGTCGCCGACGCCACGGTGATTCCCGAAACCGAGCAGGGCTACTACACCGAGAAGGTGGTCTACCTGCCCGACAGCTATCAGGTGAACGACTCAAAGCGCGCCATCGCTCCCGAGAGTCCGACCCGCGCCTCTCAGGGCCTGCCCGAGAACGCCTTCGTGTTCTGTAACTTCAACCAGAGCTACAAGCTCACGCCGCCGGCCTTCGCCGCCTGGATGAAGATCCTCGGTGAGGTGGATGGCAGCGTGCTCTGGATCCTGCAACCCAGCGCGGCTTTTGCGACGAACCTGCGCAAGGAAGCGGCGCGCTTCGGTATTAACTCCGACCGCCTGATCTTCGCCAAGCATGTGCCGGCCGAGCATCACCTCGCGCGTCTGCCGCTCGCCGATCTGTTCCTGGATTCACGGCCCTATAATGCCCACACCACCGCCAGCGACGCGCTATGGGCGGGCCTGCCCCTGATCACCTGCCGCGGAACGGCTTTCCCCGGCCGCGTCGCCGCCAGCGTGCTCACCGCCGCGGGCATGCCGGAGCTGGTGACGGAGACCATGGAAGACTACACCGCGCTCGCGCTTAAGCTCGCCCGCGACAAGGACGCGCTCGCCGCCCTGCGCAAGAAGCTCGCCGACAATCGCGCCACCTGTGCGCTGTTCGACACCGAGCGCTTCCGCCGCCGCATCGAGAGCGCTTATGAGACGATGGTGGCGAACTGGCGGGCCGGGAACGCGCCGGCCGGCTTCACGGTCCAGGACTGACCCCGCGCTGATGCGACCGAAAGGCGGTGGCGCGCGTCAGCGCCGCTATTCCGCCGGAACCGGAGCGTTGCGCCGCGCCGGGGGCGGGCGCTCGATCTGCGCGCGCTTGGCCGCGAACCGGGGCAGCATGGTTTTCTGCCAGAGCTTCAGCACGCCGAGCCGCCAAGCCCAAACCGCTGAACGGCCGCTGGCCACGGTGAGGTCAAAGTAAAGCAGATGATCGCTGGCGCGCTTCATCAGGTAGAGGAGGCGCATCAGCAGCATCAGCGTGGGATACATGCGCTGGGGCATGTGGGTGGGCAGGGCGCGCTTCTTGAAGAAGCGGAACACGGCGTCCGGCATCGGGAGAGCGATCATGGCGAACACCAGCATGTTCGAGATCGTGGGCCGCGGCTTGGTATAGGGCTTGCGGATATCGTCGATGCTGACGCCGCGCTTTTCGAAGGCCGCGGCCATCTGCGTGTTGGGGATGATGCGCAGCGAGAACACGTTGAGCGTGAACGGCCGCGGCATGGTGTGGATCAGATCCAGCGTGGCGTGGTTGTCTTCGATGGTCTCGATGGGATTGTCGAGGATGATGTCGAACGCCGGCGGAATCATGTGATCCTTGAAGGCGTTGAGGATGGTGCAGGCCTCCTTGACGCGGGCGATGGGTGTCGGCCGGTCGTAGAACTCCAGGATCGCCTCGCTGCCTGACTGGATGCCCATGCGCACCCGGTTCATGCCGGCGTTCACCAGCAGCCGCAGTTTATCCTCGCGCACGTAATTGGGGATCAGGCCGGTGATCACGAACGGCAGATTGATCTCGCGGCGGTAAAGTTCGCAGAAATCCTCCATCACCCGCATGGGCAGCGCCATGAAGCTGTCGTCGTCGAACACCACGCTGGAGATGTGCGGATGCTTGGTGATGGCGTCCTTGAGCTCGGCGATGATCAACGCCGGCGAGGAGTGGCGGATCTTGCGGTACGCCTTGTCGTAGTCGATGAATTTGGTGTTGCCGCAGTAGGTGCAGCGGAACGGGCAGCCGATTGACCAGACAGTCTTGTAGGCGAGCCCGTTGTAGAACAGGAAATCGTCGGCGACGATCGGCGCGAAGCCCTGGCCGGACTGGAACAGCAGTTCGCCTTCCGCATAGATCGGGATCGGCATCCGGTCCATTTCTTCCGGCGTCATGAGCGGGAGGTTGGTGTTCTTCTTCACGCCGTCCGGCGTATTGAACCAGAAACTCTTGGTGTCGTAATACGGCCGGCCTTCCTTGAACGCGGTCAGGAAATTCTCGAACGCGAACTCGCCTTCACCGGTGCAGATGGCGTCGGCGTGCAGAATGGCGTCTTCCGGCTGGATGATCGGGTGGATGCCGCCCCAGACGATATAGGCCTTGGGGTTGCGCGCGCGGATCGCCCGGATGATGTCGATGGTGGCGTTGGCGTATTGGGTCATCGACGAGAAGCCGACGATATCGCAATCCGCGACCGTGGCGGCGATCTTGTCCACATCGGCGGGCGAGAGCGTGTTCGCGCCGCGGGTCATCAGGTGATAAGCGAAGGACCGCACATTGCCGGTCACCACGTAATGCACGTGTGTGTCCGGGTTGATGCTCTTGATATAGGCCGCGACCTTCCTGAAGCCGGTGTTGTTCAGGCCGTCTTCAATGGTCAGGAGATTGATCTTCATGGGCGCATTCTCACCGGGCTCGCGGTTATATCAGAGCCTGGACTGCCAAACCCATGAAAATCCGCGTGAAAGACGCTCCGGCGTTACAACTGCGCCGGGGTTACGGCTTCTGTGTGACGGTCAGGACCTTCCCAATGAAATCCGCGGGTTTGACCGTCTGTTTCTGCGCCACGCGCCCTTTGGCCGTGATGTAGGTCACTTCCACCGTCACCGGACCGTCGGCCGCGAGCCCGAAATGCACGGGCGTGACGCTCTGGGAATTATAGCCGTCGCCGGTGTTGACCAGACGCGTACCCAGGATTTTGCCGGTCTGGTCGTAGAGCCGCACTTCGGACCCGGGCGCGAATTTGCCTTTGGCGTCTCTCACCATCACCTCCAGCGACTTCTTGCGCGCGGCTTCGCCGAGGTTGTTTTTGAGCAGAACATGCACCGCCACCGACTTGGAGAAGTCGTTGGTCAGCGACAGATCCAGGTCGCCGTCCTGGTCGAAGTCGGCCCATTGCACGCCGTGGTCGGAGGCGTTCATCACCGGCGTGATGACATTGACAAAGCCTTTGCCGGTGTTGCGGTAGAGGCGGTCGTCCGGCTCGTTGTCGTGATAGCCGGCGACGAACACATCGACCAAGCCGTCATTGTCAACGTCGGCCCAGCTGGCGCCCACCATATGGCCGTGACCTGTGATGCCTTGCGCCTGGGCGACGTCGGTGAACGTGCCGTTGCCGTTGTTGTGGTAGAGCAGGCTCTCGCCGTACGTGGCGACAAAGATGTCGAGATTGCCGTCATTGTCAAAATCGGCGACCGAGCACCCGACCCCGCCTTCGTCCTTGGCGCGGCCCGGCCGGTTCATGCCCAGCTGCGGCGCCACATCGGTGAACTTTCCCTTGTCGTTTTTGTAGAAGGCGTCGGTACCGCCGTCCTGGTTGGCGACGAAGGCGTCGAGATCGCCATCCTTGTCCATGTCGAACCAGCAGGTGCCCACGGTGAAACGCTTGTCGTCGAGGCCGGCTGTGGCGGCGATGTCGGTGAATTTGCCGCCATCGTTGCGGAACATACGATTGGGGCCGTTGCGGTCGGCCATATAAAGGTCGAGGTCGCCGTCGCCGTCGAGATCGATGAAACTCGCCTGCCGCACGCTTGCTCCAGGGGCATCGACGCCGAGCTTCTGGGCCACCTCGGTGAACGTGCCGTTGCCGTTGTTGTGGAACATGTAGCTGCGGTTTTCCGGCGGCGGCGTACCCGTACCAGCGAAGCGCGTGCCGACATAAAGGTCGAGATTACCGTCGCCGTCATAGTCGCCCCAGGCGGCGGAGCGCAGCTCCATCAGCTCCATGGCTTTGGCGTCGGGGTTGGTGATCAAGCCGGCTTTCGGCGCCACGTCGGTGAACACGCCGTTGGTGTTCTGGAACAGCTTGAGCACGCCGTGCCCATAGGCCACCAGCAGGTCGAGGTCGCCGTCGTTGTCGTAGTCCGCCCAGGCGCTGGAGAGGGCGTGCGTGCCGGCAAGAGCCTCGGGCTGCACCTTCGCGAAATCCACCGCATCGGCGGCTTGCCCCGCGGCGGGAAAAAGCAGGACCAGAGCGGCGAGCAGCTTGCGCATGACATCCCCTGAAGAAGAAAGCCGCCCCGGCGGTTCCGGGGCGGCTTCAAGCTTAGAATAAATGCAGTCTCCGGTCAGTGGGCTTTCAGAGGGGGCGTGGACTTGGGCGGCACCCGGTGGTGGGTGGCCTGTTCGTAGGAATAGGCCAGTTTGAACAAGGTGGGCTCGCTGTAGGCCAGGCCGAAGAAGGTCATGCCCACGGGGATGTTATCGGCGTCGAAGCCCGCCGGCACGGTGATCACCGACGCGTAGACCAGGAAGGTGTTGAGCGCCACCAGGCCGCGCGTCGGCTTGTAGGGCGGATTCATGCCTTCCTTGATCAGGTTGGGCTGGTGCTCGACGGTCTTGAGGACAATGGCGTCCAGCTTGTTGTCGGCCATGATCTTGGCGATGTTCACGGTGAGCTGCTCGCGCGCCTGCAGGTACTCCGCCCATTTCGCCCAGTCGGTTTTCTCGGGCGGCTTCAGCCAGGGGTCCGCCTTGCTGGACGGAATGCTTTTGCTCATCTCCGGCGATTTGCCGATGTCCTCGTGCGACTTGAACGGGGAATTGGGGTTGCGGCCGAGATAAACATGCAGGGCCTTGTCGGCGGTCTCAGGATCGCGCGATGCCTTGGCCAGCAGCGCTTTCAGATCCGGGATGACGATGGGGTCCACCACGGTGGCGCCGGCGGCTTTGAGTTCACCAACGGCCTTCTGGAACAAGGCATCCACCTTCTTGTAGTCCGCCATGGTGGGATCGGACTGGGTGCCGATGGGCTCCTGCAATACGCCGATGCGCGCGCCCTTGAGCCCGTCCTTGACGAGGTATTGCGTGTAGCTGCCATTGTACTTGCCGACGCCGAGGGCGCTGACCGGATCTTCCGGGTCATAGCCCACCATGCCGTCGAGCATGAGGGCCAGGTCGCGCACGGTTTTGGCCATGGGCCCCATCTGCGCGGTGGGCGAGGGATAGCCGTCCCACATACCGCTACGCGAAACCAGGCCCGGCGTCGGGCGCGCGCTTACCAGTGCGCCCCACGCGGCAGGGCGGCGGATCGAGGATGAGGTCTCTTCGCCGATGGCGAGGGTGGAGAAGTTGGCGGCCAGCGCCGCGCCCGACCCGCCCGAGGAGCCGCCGGCCGTGCGATCCAGCGCATAGGGGTTATGCGTCGCGCCGAACATTGAGCCGTAGGTGTCGCCGGCGGCGTATTCCGACAGCGTGGTTTTGCCGAGGATGATGGCGCCCTGTTTGCGCAGCTGCGCCACCGGAAAAGCGTCGCGCGTGGGTTTGTAGTCCTTGAACACCAGGGTGCCGAGGGTCGTGGCCATGCCGGCGGCGTCGACCTCGTCCTTCACCAGGATCGGAATGCCGTGCAGCGGACCGGTAAAGCCCGAGGCCTTGTAAGCGGCGTCGAGACGATCCGCTTCCGCCAACGCTTGCGGGTTGATCGAAATGACGGAGTTGATGGCCGGGCCTTTCTTATCGAGCGCCTCGATGCGGTCCAGGTACATCTGCACCAGTTGGCGCGCGGTGAGTTTGCCGGCCTTCATGGCCGCGTGGATGTCGTCCACCGAAGCCTCGACCACCTGGAACGGCGCGTCCGCCGCGCGTGCCGCGGGTAAAGCGCTTGCCAGCGCCACCGCTACCACCAGTGCATTCAATCGCTGTCCCATGGTCCCACCCCAAAATGTTGTGCGCTGCATTCAAGAGTGAAAGCCCATTCCATGGGGCGTCAAGAAAAATATCCCGCGCCGCACAATGATAAAGTGTGCGACGCAACATTATTAACGTTGACTTGGAGAAAGGGCCGGGCAGAGTTGATGTTTGCTTCAACACCGGCGGGGGAGAACATCCATGGCATTGAAATACGCGGGTCTGATCGGCGCGCTCACATTGGCCGCGACGGCAGCTCAGGCGGAAACGCATCGCTTCACGCCCTCCACCTACTACAACACCTATTCCGCCGCGCACCCGGTGGCGCTGCGCATCAAGTCCGGCGACACGGTGATCACCAAGACCATCGACGCCGCGGGCGTGGATTTCCAGGGCAAGACCGTGGCGCCCGGTGGAAATCCCGAAACCGGCCCGTTCTATATCGAGGGCGCGGAGCCCGGCGATTCCATCGTCGTCACCATCGTCAAGCTCGAAACCAACCGCGCCATGGCCTATTCCGGCAGCTTGCTGGCGCCTTACGCCGCCACGCCCCAGGGCATCGCCGCGCGCACCGACCGCGAGCCCAAGCGCGTCACCTGGACCATCGACAAGGCCAAGGGCATCGCCACCCTCGATGACGCCAGCATTCAGCCGGGCGGCATCTCCCTGCCGCTGCGCCCCATGCTGGGCTGCATCGGTGTCGCGCCCGCCCGCAAGGAGGCGATTGCCGCGTCAACGCCGGGGAACTTCGGCGGCAACATGGACTACGCCTATATGGGGCAGGGCGTGAAGCTGACCTTGCCGGTGTTTGAGCCGGGTGCGCTGTTGTTCCTCGGCGACGGTCACGCCCGCCAAGGTGAGGCGGAAGCGGTGGGATCGGGCCTTGAAACGTCCATGGACGTTGAGTTCAAGGTGGAACTCATCAAGAAGAAGACCATCGCCTGGCCGCGCGTGGAAACCGGCACTCATGTCATGATCATGGGCAGCGCCCGCCCGCTGCTGGAGTCTTTCCAGATCGCCACCAGCGACCTGCAGAAGATGCTGCAGGATGACTATGGTTTCAGCGAGCGCGGCGCACAAATCTTCATCGGTGAGACCGGGGAGTATGAGGTCTCGAACGTTGTCGACCCCGCCTTCACCGTTGCGGCCAAGATCCGCAAAAGCACGCTGCCGAAGAAATAAGCGCTTACTTCAAGGTCGCGGCAATCTTACGCAGGTCGGCGGCGGTGTGTTCGCCGCCGATCGGCGTGCCGGGAATCAGGTGGCGTCCCAAGGCCAATGAGCCGATCACCACGGGATCAAAGCCGATTTCACGGACCAGGGTAGAGGCGAGGGTCAGCGCGCCCTGATCGTCGCCGGCCAGCGGCACGCCGGTGCGCTCCGGCGAACGGTTGGCCGCCGCGGCCAGATTGCCGGCGCCGATAGCATTGAAGGCGCGCACGATCTTCGCGCCCGGCATCAGTTTCGCGAGGAATGTCCCGGCGCCTTCCTCGCGCGCCTTGACGCCAACCTCGCCGTCGCGCGGAACAATCGGATTACTGACATCCAGCACCAACGCCTTGGTTGCGAGCGCGGCGCCGTGTTCCTGGGCCAGTTCGGGCATGGCGCCGTACGGCACCAGCAGCACGACCACGTCGCCGTATTTGACCGCATCGGCCACCGTCCCGGCTTGGGCGAGCGGCCCCAGGCCCGCAACCATGTCCTTAAGTTCTTCCGGGTGGCGGGTGGAGAACATCACCGGATGCCCGGCTTTGACCAGCAGGCCGCCCAGCGCGCTTCCCATGCGGCCCGCGCCGACGGTCGCGATCTTGAGCGGCGGCGCGGCCGCGAAACTCTGATGGGGAAGGGCGGCGGCGAGCAGGCCGAGGCGGAGCACGTCGCGGCGCGCGGGGGTGTAGACCGGAACACGGAACATGCGCGTCTCCTGGGGCGGATGATGCGATAACGGTACTCCCGTTCCGGCTGTGGCTCAATCACAGGGCGGTGATAGGATGCGCGCGGGGATGGATAAGACAAGGATACGGCTGACGTGACGTCCGGGGACAACAGGCTGCAGCGCGCGGAACGCCGTGCTTTGCAGAGGGAGGATGAGAAGTATCTGGGCCTTCCCCTCAATCTGGGGCCCGACCCGCGATCGATCGCAGCCCATGTCCGGCATGTGGCGCGGCTGTTTTCACAGCCTTCGGTCGAATCTCCCTGCGCTGAAGTCATGGCCCATCTGGGCGAGCTCTACAGCCGCACAGTGCCCAAGGCGCAGGTTGCTTGCCGCCGTGGCTGCGCCTCCTGCTGCACACAGATGGTCAGCGTCACCGCGCCCGAGGCGTTATGGGTCGCCGCGACTATCCGCCGCAGGGCGCAGTCTGTCGAGAAGATGCGTGCCGCCGACGCCCAGACCCATGGCCTCACCATGGACGAACGGCTCAAGAGCCATATCGTCTGCCCGCTTCTGGTGGAAGATGCCTGCTCAATCTATGCCGCGCGGCCGCTGGGGTGCCGGGGTTTCGTGTCGGTGGATCTCAACGCCTGTCTTGCCACCTTCGTGGGCGGCGCCGCGCCCAACATCCCGATGCCCGCGAGCTACACCGATATCCTCTACGCCGTGCGCATGCTGCTCTACGCCGCGCTCCGCATCAAAGGGCTCAAAGATGCGGCTTATGAATTGAACGCCGCTGTACTGGCGGCGCTGGCGGTTGACGACCCCGAGGCGCGCTGGCTGGAGGGCGAGGACATCTTCGCGGGTGTGCCCGTCACCGGCGGCGTGCCGCCGCATTTCGACCTGGCGATTTCCCAACTGGCCGCGCATGTGGCGCCGACGGTGTAGGACCCCTTAAAGCAGGTTTCCGGTATGCCGCGAATCACTCTAAAACACGCGGGTGAGTGATTCTCCCTTCATCGTCTGGTTTCGCCAGGACCTGCGCCTCGCGGACAATCCCGCCCTGGCCGCCGCTGCCGAGACCGGCCGGCCGTTGGTGCTGCTTTATATATGGGACGACAGCCTGGCTTGGCCTCCCGGCGGCGCCAGCCGGTGGTGGCTGCACGGGTCGCTGGAAAGCCTGGGCGCGGCGCTCGCCAAATGCGGCGCGTCTCTGGTTCTGCGGCGCGGCAAGGCCGCGGCTGTGCTGGACCAGGTGATCGCCGAGACCGGCGCCGGCGGTGTCTACTGGAACCGCTGCTATGAGCCGGCGGTGATTCGCCGCGACAGCCTCATCAAGAAAGATCTGGCCGCGCGTGGGCTCGCCGCCGAGAGCTTCAACAGCGCGTTGCTGTTCGAGCCCTGGGAGATCAAGACCCAGAGCGGCGGCCCGTTCAAGGTGTACACGCCGTTCTCCAACGCCGCATTCAAACAGACGCCGCGCCCCGCGCGCGCGGCGCCCCGGAAATTGACGGGCGTTGCGCTCGCCAGCGATGCGCTGGCGTCGTGGGATTTGCGCCCGGCGAGGCCTGATTGGGCGGGGGGGCTTCGGGAAAGTTGGACGCCGGGCGAGGCAGGCGCGCAAAAGCGCTGGGCGGCGTTTTTCGCCCAGGACGTCATGGGCTACGCCAAGGCGCGCGACCTTCCCGCGGTCCCGGGAACATCGCGGCTGTCGCCGTATTTACATTTTGGCGAAATTTCGGTGCACCAGCTGTGGGCCGAATGCGGCCGTGTGGAACCCACCCCCGGCGTCGCGACATTCCAGAAGGAGTTGTTGTGGCGCGAGTTCGCCCACCATCTGCTGTTCCATTTTCCGGCCATGCCGGAACAGCCGTTGCGTCCGGAGTTCGCG
>CANJOI010000126.1 GCA_947475365.1 Fidelibacterota bacterium
CGTGAACGAGGATGAGGATGGTCCCGAGCCCCGTGAGGGCGGTGACCACGGCGAGCTCAAGGAGTTCATCGACAACCTGTCCGACGACGAACAGGCCGAACTGGTGGCGCTCACCTGGATTGGCCGCGGCACCTATACCGCCGACGATTGGGACGAAGCCGTGGAAGTGGCGCGCGAGGAGCATCCGCGCCGGGTGGGGAAATACCTCCTGGGCCAGCCATTGCTGGCGGACGAGCTGGAGGAGGGCCTCTCCGAAATGGGCTTATCCTGCGAGGACGTGGACTAGCCGCTCAAAAGTAGCTTCCTGCAGCGCCGGATCGCGCGGCATCGTCACCGGCGCCAAGGGGTGGGTGAACTTTCCGATCGAGCGCGCGGTTTCTTCCAGAGAGACGGTGCTGTCCGGGCTTTCGCTGGTTACCAGCGCCGCGATCTTTAGCCCCCGTGATCGCAGCACTTCAAACGCGCTGAGCGTGTGGCTCATGGCGCCCAGGTAGCTGCCGCCCACCAGGATCACCGGAAAGCCCAGGGCCACCATCCAGTCCAGGGTGGTGTGGCGATGATCGAGCGGCACCATGACACCGCCGACGCCCTCCACCAGTAAGGTCTCGCCCGGATGTGTGTGCCGGGAAAACTCCACCACGGCATTGAAGTCGATGGCCTTGCCTTCGCAGGCGGCGGCCATGTCGGGCGACAGCGCGGCGGCGAACCGCCATGGGCAGACGGCGGCGATCTCGTCCGGCGTGAGGGGGCGGCCCATGGCCGCGAGCAGCTGGCCGGGGTCGCTGGCGGCGGGGTTTTCGGCGTCGAAGCCGCTGGCCACCGGTTTGATGGCGCGCGCTTTGAGCGCGCGGATCAGGCCGCAGGCGACAAAAGTCTTGCCCACATCGGTACCGGCGCCGGTGATGAAATAGGCCGTCATGACACGAGAACGCGGGTGTTGATGAGGTCCGCGAGGCGCAGGATATCGGCGTCGTCATGGGCGGCGGAGAAGGTGACGCGCAGGCGCGCGCTGTTCTGCGGCACCGTCGGAGGCCGGATCGCGGCCACGAGAAAACCCTCGGCTTCCAACAGCGCCGCGGCGGCCAGCGCTTTCTTGGTGTCGCCCAGCACCACGGGCACGATAGCGCTCTGCGCCGGGGCGAGACCGAGCGCGTTCGTGAACAGTTTCGCCTTGGCGAGCGGCTTTGCGACCGTCACGGAGTCATTCGCAATGATGTCGAGGGCGGCGCTGGCGGCTGCGACCGTGGCGGGCGGCAGGCCTGTGGAATAGACAAAACTCGCGGCGCGGCTCTTGAGCAGGTCGATCACGGGCTGCGAGGCGCAGAGATAGCCGCCGTAAACCCCTACCGCCTTGGAGAGAGTGCCCATCTGCAGCGGCACATCCGGGTGCGGCGTGAACGCGAAGGACGATCCGCGCCCGCCGCCGACCACACCGACGCCGTGGGCATCGTCCGCCAGCAGCCAGGCGCCATGGTCGGCGGCGAGGGCGGCAAGGTCGGGCAGCGGCGCCAGGTCGCCGTCCATGGAGAACACGCCGTCGGTGGCGATCAGCGCGTGGCGGTGCTTGCTGCGCTCGGCCGTGAGCAGCGCCGCGAGATGCTCCACGTCGTTGTGGCGGAAGGCGTGAACCGCGCCGCCGCTGGCGGCCGCGCCGGTGAGGATGCAGTTGTGCGCCAGCTCATCCACGAATACGGCGTCGTTGGCGCCGGCGAGCGTGGAGATGATGCCGACATTGGCGAGATAACCGGAACCGAACACCATGGCGGCGGCGGTGCCCTTGAGCGCCGCGAGCTTGGCCTCGAGGGCTGCGTAAAGCGGATGATTGCCCGTCACCAGCCGCGACGCGCCGGCACCCGCGCCGTAGCGCTGCGTAGCCTCCACGGCGGCCTGCTTCACGGCGGGATGGCGGCTGAGGTCGAGGTAGTCATTGCAGGAGAAGGACAAGAGGCGCCGGCCGCCCCGCTCCACCCACACGCCGTCGCGGGCGGTCTCGACGGGCTGGCGCAGCAGCGCCCGCGCTTCGAGCGCCGCCAGCTTGGACCGCGCCATGGCATCCAGGCTGTAAGCTTCTGAATTATCGGGAGAATCGGCTTCCGGCATGACGCGCAAGGCGGCTTTCGGCTTGGACAGCGGGCAGGGGTATGGTACCCCCAACCCCTTCGGATTTCTTATGGAAAGCACGTCTTCATGTCCATTGCGGTAGACGCCCGTCCGCGCACCAGTTCCCTCTCCAGCCACGCGCTCGGCACCGTGCGTCATGATTGGACCCGCGCGGAGGTCGCACAGGTCTTCGCCCAGGCCATGCCGGACCTGTTGTTCCAGGCCCAGACCGTGCACCGCATGCACTTCGACCCGACCGAGGTGCAGGTTTCGACCCTGCTCTCCATCAAGACCGGCGGCTGCCCCGAGGATTGCGGTTACTGCTCCCAGAGCGTCCACAATGAAACCGGCCTCAAGGCCTCCAAGCTCATGGAAGTCGAGGCGGTGCTGGCGGAGGCGCGCGCGGCCAAGGCGGCCGGGGCCACGCGCTTCTGCATGGGCGCCGCCTGGCGCTCGCCCAAGGATAAGGACCTGGATACGGTCTGCGCCATGGTCGAAGGGGTCAAGGCGCTGGGCATGGAATCCTGCGCGACCTTGGGAATGCTCACGCCTGACCAAGCCGCGAAGCTCAAGCACTCCGGTCTCGATTACTACAATCACAACATCGACACCTCGCCGGAGTACTACGGCAAGGTCATCACCACCCGCACCTATAGCGACCGGCTGGATACGCTGGCCAATGTGCGCGACGCCGGCATCAATGTGTGCTGCGGCGGCATCGTCGGCATGGGTGAGGACGCCAACGACCGTGTCGGCATGATCCATACGCTTGCCACGTTGCCGGCGCACCCCGAAAGCGTGCCGATCAACATGTTGATGAAGGTTGATGGCACGCCGACCGGGGGCAGCGACGCCCTCGACCCCATCGAATTCGTGCGAACCATCGCGACCGCGCGCATCTGCATGCCCAAGTCCATGGTGCGGCTGTCGGCGGGCCGCGAGCATATGAGCGACGAGACACAGACGCTGTGTTTTGTCGCCGGCGCCAACTCGATCTTCTATGGACCCAAGCTGCTTACCACGGCCAACCCGGACCAGGACGCGGATCGCCGCCTGATGGACCGGCTCGGCCTGCGCCCGATGGCCTAAGGCCGCACATATGCCTTCGTGGTTTGACGAGGGCCTGGCGCATATCTGGCTGCCCTACACGCAGATGCGGACAACGCCGCCACCGCTCCCGGTGGCGCGCACCGAGGGCACGCGCATCCATCTCGCCGATGGTCGCGTGCTGGTGGATGGCATCGCCTCCTGGTGGACCGCCTGCCACGGGTACAACCATCCGCATATCCGCGCGGCGGTGAACCGCCAGCTTGAATCCATGCCCCACGTGATGTTCGGCGGCCTCACCCATGAACCGGCGCTGACCTTGGCCACGCGGCTCGCGGCGATGCTGCCGGGCGATCTCAGCCGCGTGTTCTTCTCCGATTCAGGTTCGGTGGCGGTGGAAGTGGCGCTCAAGATGGCCACCCAGTATTGGCTCAATCGCGGCGAACGCGGGCGCACGAAGTTTGTTGCCTTCAACGGCGGCTATCACGGCGACACCACCGGCGCCATGGCGGTGAGTGACCCCATCGAGGGCATGCACAAGCTATTCGCCGGGCTGCTGCGGCAGCACCATATCGTTGACCTGCCACGCGACAACGCCAGTATCGCGTCGTTCGAACAGGTGCTGGAACGTCATGGCAAGGAACTTGCCGGCATCATCGTCGAGCCTCTGGTGCAGGGCGCGGGCGGTATGCTGTTTCATGACGCCGCTGTGCTGCAGCGCCTGCGCGGGGCAGCAGACCGCCACGGCCTGCTCCTAATCTTCGATGAGATTTTTACCGGCTTCGGGCGGACAGGCGCCATGTTCGCCTGTGGCGATGTGGTCCCGGACATCGTCACGCTGTCAAAAGCGCTCACCGGCGGCACACTGCCCTTGGCCGCCACCGTCGCCAGCGAGAAGGTCTTCGCGGCCTTCCTGAGCGAGGCGCCGGACAAGGCGCTGATGCACGGCCCGACCTTCATGGCCAATCCGCTGGCCTGCGCCGCGGCCAATGCCTCGCTTGATGTGTTTGCCTCGGAGCCGCGGCTGGTTCAAGCCAAGGCGCTGAGTGCTCAGCTGGAGTTTGGCCTCGCGCCGTGCCGCAAACTGGCGGACGTGGTGGATGTGCGCGTCAAAGGCGCGATCGGCGTGGTAGAGCTGCGTAAGATCAACGATCTCGTGGCGCTCAAGAAGCGCTTTGTCGAGGCCGGGGTCTGGATCCGGCCCTTCGGGAATATCGTCTATCTCACGCCGGCCTTGAACATGGCGGCGGAGGATGCGGATGTCCTGGCGGACGCCATCCACACCGTACTGGCGTCCTGAGGCTTAGCGGCTGATGAAGCCGTAGATCACGTCGTAGCTGACGGTGAAAGGCGCGTCGGTGGCGCGCAGGACTTTGCGCAAGGCGCCTGCCGGCAAGGGCTCCGCTTCCGGCACCGCGCGGTGGGCGCCGATCTCGCGCAGGCGCTGCAGGAAATCCCAGCCATTGGCATAGGTGCGCCGGAACACGGCCTTCTCGGCGCGGAAGGCGAAGCCATGCGGTGTGTTGTTCTGGAAATCCTCGGCTGACGGCAATCTTCTGGTCGGCGCGGCCACGCCGGACAGCGCGCAGGCCGCCTGCCATTCCTCAAAGGTGTCCGGGCCCAGGGTGGCGAAAGCGAGGTGGCCGCCGCGATTGAGCAGCGCCGACAGCCGGCCGATGGCCCGGCCTGGATCCTCGAACCATTGCAGCGCCATGCTGGAACAGATCACGTCGAACCCCGGCGCCAGCGCGGGCGCCGTACCGTCCATAACCATGAACCGCGCTCCAGGCAAAGATGCGGCCAGCGCGCGTTCGCAGCGCGCCACCATGGGCGCCGCGATATCCGTGACGGTCCAAGCGCCGGTGATTTGGTCCGCCAGCGCGCGGGTCAGCACACCGGTGCCGCAGCCGACTTCCAGGATTTTGGGCGGCCCTTTGGATGCCGCGGGCCGGGGCAGGGCCTTGATCTTGCGCGCCAGGGTCTCGGCGACGACACGCTGCAGCTCCGCACCCGCGTCATAAGTATCGGCGGCGGCGCTGAACAGAGAGGTGATGCTGGCGGAAGCGGACATTTGGGGCGCTTGTACGGGCACATCGCCGCCGCGGTCAATTGCCATTGCCGCACGGTCCTCGCTACAAAAGAGGATTGGACGCGTGGCGCGCGAGGGGGTGTTTGATGACGCTGGGTTTTTCCGATCTGGATGTGCGGATTGATGGGTTCGTGGCGACGGTGGAAATGCGCCGGCCGCCGGACAATCACTTCGACAATGTGATGATTCATCAGCTAGCCGAAACGTATGAGGCGCTCGACAAACGTGACGACTGCCGCGCCATCGTCTTGTGCGCGCAGGGTAAATCCTTCTGCGCCGGGGCCGATCTCAAGAACCGTCCTGATACCGCCAAGGCTTCCGAGGGAAGCGGCCCGGTGAAACACCTCTACCGCGAGGCCCTGCGCATGTTCCGCACCAAAAAGCCGGTCGTGGCGGCGGTGCATGGTCCGGCGGTGGGCGGCGGGTTGGGTGTGGCGGTGTCCGCGGATTTCCGCGTCACCTGCAAGGAGGCGCGCTTCTCGGCTAACTTCAGCCGGCTCGGCTTGCATCCGGGGTTTGGCTTATCGCACACCTTGCCGCGTCTGATCGGTGCGCAGAAGGCGGCGCTGTTGTTCCTCACGGGCCGCAGGATCTCCGGCGAGGAGGCTTTTGCTATGGGGTTGGCCGACCAATTGGTACCGCAGGCGGAGGTGCGCACAGCGGCGCATGCGCTGGCTACCGAGATTGCCCAATCGGCGCCGCTGGCGGTGGCATCCATCCGCGAGACCTTGCGGCGCGGCCTCGCCGAACAGGTCGAGGCCGTCACCGAACGGGAATTGTTCGAGCAGGAATGGCTGCGCCGGACGGAAGATTTTCAGGAAGGCGTCAAAGCCTATGGCGAAAAGCGCCTTCCTGATTTTAAGCACCGCTAAAAGATCTAGAGGCGCTTGGCAATCTCTTCAAGCATGACTTCGGTCGCTCCGCCGCCGATGCTTTGAATGCGCGCGTCGCGCACCATGCGTTCGATGGCGCTTTCACGGATGTAGCCGAAGCCGCCGTGGAACTGCTGGCAGTCGTACATGACTTCGTTCACCAGCTCGCCGCACAACGCCTTGACCATGGAGACGTCCTTAACGATCTCGCGGCCTTGAGCGTCAAGCCAAGCAGCCTTGTAAAGGAGCTGACGGGCGGCCTCGACCTTGGCCGAGAGCATGGCGATGCGCTGGCGGATAGCCTGCTTGTCCCACAGGGTGGCGCCGAACGCCTTGCGGGTGCGCACATAATCGAGGGTGAGTTGGAGCGCGGTCTGCGCTTCACCCATGGCCTGGGCGCCCAGCACGATGCGCTCGTTCTGGAAGTTCTTCATCACCGCGTAGAAGCCTTTGTTCTCCTCGCCCAGCATATTGGCGGCGGGGACGCGGCAGTTGTCGAACACCAGCTCGGCGGTATCTGACGACAGCCAGCCGTGCTTCTTGAGGGCGCGGCTCACGGTGAAGCCCGGCGTGCCCTTCTCGACGATGAACATGGAGATGCCGCGCGTGCCTTTGACCGAAGTGTCGGTCTTGGCCGCGACGAAATACACATCGGCGTGCACGCCGTTGGTGATGTACATCTTGGTGCCGTTGATGACGTAGTCCCCGCCGTCCTTTTTGGCGGTGGTGCGCATGCCGGCCACGTCGGACCCGGCGTCGGGCTCGGTCACGGCGACGGCGGTGATCTTCTTGCCGGAGATGATGTCGGGCAGGTACTTGTCGAGCTGCGCCTTGGAGCCGGCGTTGAACAGGTGCGGCGACGCCATGTCGGTATGCACCAGCACGGTGACGGCGAACCCGCCGAAGGTGCTCTTGCCCAGTTCCTCGGCCAGCACGGCCGTGGCGACCGTATCCATGGCGCTGCCGCCGTATTCCTCGGGATAGCGCACACCGAGAAAGCCCAGTTCGCCCATTTGCTTCAGGATCGGACGCGGCACGAAGCCGGTTTCTTCCCAGGCGTCGGCTTTGGGCTTTATCTCCTCATCCACGAACCGGCGCACCTGATCGCGGAACAGGATGTGCTCCTCACGGAACCACGGCTCGTCGATGTGGCTGGAGACAGTATGCGCGGGCGTGGATATGGTCATGGGAAAGGCCTCAGCTAAAGACTGGCTTATTATTTTAGCGCGTGTCCGGACGGAAAACCGGTACCCACTTTTCCTGGACACGCTGGAAGCGGACGTTATGCACCCTCCCAGGACAGCGTCAATGAACGTTTCGGCAGCGGGGCCCTGCAACCGGAGGGCGGCGCCATGAGCAGACCGCTCGCGGGCGTGAAAGTCATTGAAATGGCGGCCATTGGGCCGGTGCCCTTCTGCGGCATGACGCTGGCGGATATGGGGGCGGAGGTGGTGCGGGTGGACCGGCTGCAGGACGCCGGCCTGGGCTTCCCCACCTTGCCCGCCTACGACGTCATGGCGCGCGGCAAGCAGTCGATTGCCGTGGACCTCAAGCGGCCGGAAGGCCTCGCGATGGTCCGGCGCCTGATGGCCGGCGCCGACGCGGTGATCGAGGGCTTTCGTCCCGGCACCATGGAGCGGCTTGGGCTCGGCCCCGACGTCGCGCTGCAGGATAATCCCAGGCTGGTGTTCGGCCGCTGCAGCGGCTGGGGCGACACCGGGCCCTGGGCGAAGGCCGCCGGGCACGACATCAACTTCTTGGGGCTGAGCGGTGCGCTGGCCGCCCTGGGCGCCGAAGGCCCGCCGCCGCCGCCCTTGAACCTGGTGGGCGATTTCGGCGGCGCGGGCATGCATCTCGCGGCCGGCGTACTGGCAGCACTTCTGAGCGCACGCACCTCCGGTGCGGGACAGGTGGTCACCACCAGCATCGCCCAAGGGGCCGTGGCCTTGATGCCGATGATCTACGGCCGCTACGCCGCGGGTGACTGGACCTTGAAGCGCGGCGACAACAGCCTGGACGGCGGCGCGCCGTACTACCGCTGCTATGAGACCAGGGACGGCCGCTACATGGCCGCGGCGCCGATCGAGAAAAAATTCTACGCGGTGTTCCTGCGGCTCATGGAACTGGAAGCGGAGATCGATCCCGCCCGCCAGCATGACAAGGCCACCTGGCCATCCACCGCCGCGATCCTCGAACGCGCGTTCCGCATGCGCACGCAATCTGAATGGAGCGCGGTGTTCTCCGGGTCCGACGCCTGCGTGACGCCCGTGCTGGACATGCACGCGGCGCCCTTGCATCCCCAGCAGCAGGCGGTGGGGGCTTTCGTGCGGGCCGGCGGCTATACCCAACCGGCGCCGGGCGTCCGGTTCGCTTCCGCCGCGCCTTCGCCGGGGCCGCTGCCGGAGCCGGGTCAGCATACCGCGGTCGTGCTCGCGGATCTCGGCTACGCCGCCGACGTCATCGCGGGCTATGTGGCGTCGGGCGTCGTCCGCGTCGCGCATTAAGGATATGGCAAGCGCCGCGCCGCTAGTCTCGCCCATGACTATGGACGTTGTCTTGAGCGCATTGAGTGCCGGTGACGATGCCGCGGCTGAAGCCGCGCTCGCGCCTTTACTCGCGGCCCAGCCCAACGATCCCGCGATCCTGCGCCTGATGGCATCCCTTCTGGTCCGCCAGAACCGGCCCCGGGAAGCACTGCCGATCGTGCAACGCTACGCCAACGCCGAACCTTCCGCGGATTCGCTCACCTTCCTGTCCGATCTGCATTACCGCCTGAACGCCTTCACGGACTATGAGATCACGCTCGCGCGCCTGATCAGAATGAACGCCGCCACCTCCGTCCAACTCCGGCAGCTCGCCAAGGTGAAGATGGTGGCGGGCAAAATCGAAGAAGCGCAGGAAGTCCTGCGTCAGGCGCTGATCCGTGCCCCCGATGATGTCGATGTGATGGGCGCTTACGGAGATTCCTTCGCCGGCACGCCCGCGCGCGCCGCCGCGGCGTTCGAGGCGATGCTGTCCGGTGTCGCCAACACGCCGGACCGGACATCATTCCTCATCAAGCGCATCACGCTGCACCAGGCGCGCGCCAACCGCATCAGGGACGGGCTCGACCCGGACGTTGCGGCCTCCTGGCAAGAGGTCTGCGCCTGGCCGGATCAGCCGGGGCTTGCGCGCTTGCATCAGGCCCTGCTCGCCGAGATCACCAATGGCGCCGCGCGCGGGGGAGCTTACCTGGACCTCGCTTGCGTGGCGCTCGCGCACCAGAAATGGGATTTCGCGGAAGTGGCGCTCGCCCATATGCGCCGCGGCATGCGCGATCCGGTGGCCGATTGCGCGACGTTCGGGTCGGTCATCCATGGACAGCTCGAGCAGCTCAGCGACGAGGCGCTCCTGGCGGGCCTCGCGCCGGTGCGGCATGTGTTCCGGCTCAGCCCTCAGTCGCCCGCCACCATGTTCCTGGCCAGCGACTATGGTTACTTCAAGCGCTTCACGGTGCCTTACGTCAGGTCGCTGGAAGACGCCGGCGTGCGCGCCGACGTGCAGATCCACCTGCTCGACGGCGACACCGCGCAATGGGCCGCCGCGGCCGCCGAACTCGCCTTCGCGCGCACGGTGCATATCGGCATGTCGGCGGAAGCCTCCGGCGCGCTGGCACAAGGCATTTTGAAGGCGCGGGTCTACTATCACGCCGTGCGGTTCATTCGCCTGTATCAGGAGGTCAAGCGCACCGGCCGGGCAACCTGGTTGCTGGACGCCGATGTGAATTTCGTGGGCACACCGCTGCCCACGTTCAAGGCCTTCAAGGATTTCGACGTAGCCTTGCGCGGCAACCCGACATGGTTCGAGCCGACGTGGAAGTTCGCCGCGGCCTGTGTCGGGATCGCGCCGAGCGCCCTTGGCCTGGAATATGCGCGCCGCGTGGCGGCCTATATCGCCTATTGGCGATCCAACGACCGCTGGACCTGGGGCGTGGACCAGATCGCGCTGTACGCCTGCTACGCGCGCATGTGCGAACTGGGACGGCAGCCGGCGACGCAGTTCCTGGGCCGTGACGTGTTCGCCAGTCCGGGCGACGCCGGCGGTGTCTTTCAGTTTCCCGGCGGCCTGCGGAAGTACGCGTCGGCCAGACAAGAAAGCTGACGCCACTTTTCGGCACGATGCTCTATAATCGCTCGCATCATGTCCGTGCATGCCGTGCCCGCATCTCCTGTGTTCCTCGCCGACGCCATCGCCGCGCTCGGCAATCTCTTGGGCAGCCGGCTTTCCACCGGCCAGGCGGTCCGCGAGCAGCACGGCAGAGACATCTCTCACCTGCCGCCGGCCGCGCCCGACGCCGTGGCTTTCGCGCAGTCGACGCAGGATGTGGCGGAAATCGTGAAAATCTGCGCGCGCTATGGCGTGCCGGTCATTCCCTTCGGCACAGGCACATCGCTGGAAGGCCATATCACCGCGCCGCTCGGCGGCGTCTCGCTCGACGTCAGCCAGATGAAC
>CANJOI010000127.1 GCA_947475365.1 Fidelibacterota bacterium
CGAGCGCTTCCCCCGCCAGCATCTCCTCCAGCGTGGCATAGGCTTTGGCAATCTGGTGGGCGGCCGCGAATTGCTGCGCCTCGGCCGGTGTTCCGGCGACGCAGGCCGCGACCGTTACGCCGGCTTGCGCCCGCAACGCCGGCAGCAGGGCGGACGCCGCCCAGTTTCCCGTACCAACAAGGGCGCAGCGCAGGCTCACGCGGTGTCTCCCGCGCGGCGCCTGCCGTTTGCCATGGTGTCAACGTAACGCATCAATCCCCCGCCCTCAGCCTAGACCATGCCTATGCCTTTCCAAAAGCAGGGAATCTGCCGGCGTGGAGCCCCCTCAAACGCGCCTTTCAACACATTGTTGTGACCTGAACCCGGTTCAGAACGGCCATTGGTTGCCGCCGCTCGTGGATGATTCAGTCCGGAACACGGGCAACCGCGCGGCCGTTCTGCTTGCCACACGCAAAAAGGAGAATCTCATGGCGGAAGTCCAGCGGCGGCGGCATCAATCCCGCAAACCGGCTGTCCTCCCTGCGTTCGAGGGCCTGTCGTCGCGCCCGGCGTGGCAGGGCACCTTGCGTCTGTCGCTGGTGTCCTGCGCCGTGGGCCTGTACCGCGCCACGACCACGGCCAGCGACATCTCCTTCCACCTGGTCAACCCCAAGACCGGCAACCGCATCAAGATGGTCGCCACCGACCCTGATACCGGCACGATCGAGCGCTCGGAGCTCGCCAAAGGCTATGAACTGGATAAGGGAAATTTCGTACTGTTCACCGACGAAGAACTGCGCAGCGTCAAGCTGGAGACCACCTCCACCCTTGAGATCGAACGTTTCGTCGATGCCGGCACCATCGACCGGCTTTATTGGGATACGCCTTACCTGCTCATGCCGCGCGACAAGAGCGCGGTTGAGGCCTACGGCGTGATCCAGCAGGCCATGCTCAAGTCCAACCGCATCGCCTTGGGCCGGGTGGTGATGCACACGCGCGAACGCCTGCTGGCGATCGAGCCGCGCGACAGCGGCCTCCTGGCGACCACGCTGCGCATGCAGGATGAAGTCGTGAGCACCGCCGCCGCGCTTGAGTCAGTGGCGACCGGCAAGGCCGACAAGCAGATGGTCGATATCGCCGAGCGGATCATCGATCAACTGGATGGCCCGTTCGATCCCGACGAATTCACCGACCGCTACGAGGACGCGCTGCGCGACCTGATCGAGGAAAAGCGCAAGGGCCACAAGATGCGGCGCATCGCCGCGCCCGGGAAGGACTCCAACGTGGTGGACCTGATGCAGGCGTTGAAAAAGAGCCTGGCTTCGTCAGGCAAGGCTGCCGCACTGGTGCGCAAGGCCGCCCCTAAACGGAAGGCTGTCCGCCGCTAACTGTTACGCGCGCATGCGGGCCTATTACGCGCGCTTGCAGCATTATTTACGCGCGCGCTTGCGCGACGGGCCGTTGTCGTTGAGCGCGAAGCCGCGCAGGCTCATCTTGAGAGCCTCTTTCAGATTGCGCGGGCGGTTATGCTTGTGCAGCAACAGGCCAAAGGCTTCATGGGCGAGGGCATCAAGCGTATGCCCCTTGTCTTCCGCGAAGTGGCGCAACGCATCCAGTAGTTCGCCTTGGATTTTGAAGGTTTTGCGGATCTCTCTGCCAGCCATCGCACACTCCGTTCGCTACATATGGTTCTAGCGGCCGCGGATAGACCGGCGCAATCACTTCGGGTTGTGGCTGGCTTCGTTGGCGCTGCTGTAGCACGGGGCCCGGTGGACATCGTGCGGCGGGCATCTCGCGCTCCGCACGCACTCAAGAAAATGGCGTCCGGTGTGGGGGACACCGGACGCCGGGCAAGGCAGGAATGGGGGATTTCCTTTGCCGCGGCGTGTGGGCCAGGCGGCTCGCTTGCTGAAGGGTATGTGATGAGCGCCGCCGCCGGGCGCAACTGCCTGCGGCGGAAAAACAATCACATTCCCGCCATCTTGGCCGTCCATCTTAGCCAGGTCCGGGCTTGCTGCGGCGCGAAACAATTCGACGGCAGCCGCCGTTATGCCAGGGACTTGGAAAAGAGGTTGTTCATGCGGCCCCAGCTTTATACCTGTGCCTTGGTGGATGAGAACGGCGCCGTGCTGCAGGTCACGCGCATCAGCGCGGCGGACGCAATTGATGCCGGGCGTTACGCCGAAACCCTCGCCTCGTCCTTTGGCGGCGACGTCAGCGCGGAGATGCGCCTGTCCGATGCCGAGGGCAACAGCGGCACTTCCTGACCCGTCCAGGCCCCTCTCCGCCCCTAGCTATCCCCCTGAAGGTTCGCTATTTTCGGGGATCACCTGGGGAGGATGACATGAAAATCAGCACACATTTCGCGGCGCTTTGCCTGTTTACGGCCGGCTTCGCCGCACCCGCCGCCGCGCAGGAAGTCACCAAAGGCGGCATGGATGAAACCGGCGCCTACAATGTGGTCGTCGGCTGGTTCAAGCCGGGCATCGACCGCTGGGACCAGCGCGTGGTGTCGGTCGCGGCCGACACGCCCAATCGCATCGTCATCGGCGCCAACGACCGCTCGCTGACCCTGGCCGGTTATCCGCTGCTGGCCGCCGACGGCACGGTGATGAAGGAAAAGACCGTCGTTCCGACCGACATGTCACCGGCCAAGATTCAGGTCAACCAGCTCATGGTCCTGAACGGCGACGGCAAGATGATCGAGAACTGGAGCCAGTGGAACGACCTGATTTCGATCCCGCACAGCCTCAAGTTCGATCCTTACGATAAGACCCGCCCGCTGTGGGTGGTGGACCGCACCGGCCAGCAGATCCTGAAGTTCAGCAACGACGGCAAGAAACTGCTGCTCAAGGTCGGCGAGAACGGCGTGGCCGGCAAGGACCACAACCACTTCGACGAACCCGCCGGCATGGCGCTCATGCCCGACGGCTCGTTCTACATCGCCGACGGCTATAAGAACGCCCGCGTCATCAAGTTCGACAAAAACGGAAAATTCCTGCTGGAGTGGGGCACGCCCGGCAACGGCCCGAGCCAGTTCCGCCTGGTGCACGCGGTCACCGTGGATGCCGACAATCGCGTGCTGGTGTCCGACCGCGCCAACAACCGCATCCAGGTGTTCGACCTGGGCGGCAAGCTCCTGGACATCTGGCCCAACGTGCGCGCCGCCACCCGCATCCACGCCGCCGCCGACGGCTCCTACTGGGTCGCGTCTCAGGGCTACAACCGCTTCGGCAAGTTCGACGCCAACGGCAAGCACCTCTATCACTGGGGCATGACCGGCGCCGAACCCGGCCAGATGGACAACCCGCACCAGTGGGGCGTGGACCAGGACAACAACCTCTATGTCGCCGACGCCAACAACGACCGGGTGCAGAAGTTCGTGCCCCGCAAGACCGCCGACCAGTCCCATGTGGTCATGCAGGAAGTGGTCCTGAAGAAGTAACGCCCCAGCAGGGGTTTAACGGAAAGGGGGCGGCGCCAGATGCCGCCCCCTTTTTTCATTTTTGGCCCCGGTTTTCTTGGGAAAACACGGCTCCGCGGCGTATACTCCGGCACCTTTGCCAATGATCGCAGGAGCCGCCCATGATCACGCTGAACATTAACGGTCAGGATCACACGGTGGATGCCGATCCCGGCATGCCGCTGCTCTGGGTCCTGCGGGAAATGGTGGGGCTTACCGGCACCAAGTTCGGCTGCGGCATCGCCCAGTGCGGCGCCTGCACCGTGCAGGTCAACGGCGTCGCCCAGCGCTCCTGCGTCACGCCGGTGAGCGCGGTGGCCTCGGCGAAGATCACCACCATCGAAGGCCTGTCGAACGACGGCAGCACCCCGGTGCAAGCCGCCTGGGTGGCGAGCCAGGTGCCGCAGTGTGGCTACTGCCAGTCGGGAATGATCATGGCGGTGGACGCGCTGCTCAAAGCCAAGCCGAAACCCACCGACGCCGAGATCGACGCCGCCATCACCAATATCTGCCGCTGCGGCACCTACGCGCGCGTGCGCGACGCCATCCATTCCATCACACAGGCATAAGGGAGGCGGACCATGAACGACATGACCAATATCGGCCGCCGTCACTTCCTGAAGGCCAGCGCCGCCGCCGGCGGCGGCCTGATGATCGCGTTCCACATCCCGGCGGTGAACGCCGCGGCACCCGCGAAAGACAGCGAGATCAACGCCTGGGTCGTCGTGAACCCCGACGACAGCGTCGTGATCCGCGTGGCGCATTCGGAAATGGGCCAGGGCTCCATGACCGCCCTCGCCCAGCTCGTGGCCGAGGAACTGGACTGCGACTGGGCCAATGTGAAGACCGAGTTCGTCGATCCGCGCCTCAACATCACGCGCAACAAGGTCTACGGCGGCATGGCGACCGTCGGCAGCCGCGCCATTCGTAGCTCGCACGAATACGTGCGCAAAGCCGGCGCCAGCGCCCGTACGATGCTGGTCAGCGCCGCCGCGCAACGCTGGAAAGTGCCAGCCGCCGAATGCACCGCCAAGACCGGCGTCATCACTCACACCGCCAGCGCGCGCACGCTCAAGTACGGCGCCGTCGCCGAGGCCGCCGCGAAGCTGACCCCGCCCGCCGACGTGGCGCTCAAGGACCCCGCCACCTGGACCATCGCCGGCCAGCCCAAGATGCGCCTCGACATGAAGGACAAGGTGACGGGCAAGGCCGCCTACGCCATCGACATTGCCCTGCCCGACATGCAGTACGCCGCCATCGCCCAATGCCCGGTGTTCGGCGGCAAGCTCATCGGCTTCGACGAAACCGTGCTGAAGAAGTTTAAAGGCGTCAGCCAGGTTGTCGCCCTGGAGAACGCGGTGGCCGTGGTCGCCAATAGCTACTGGACCGCCCAGCGCGCCGTGCGCGCCCTGCCGATCCAATGGGACGACGCCGGCAACGGCAAGGTCAGCAGCGCCACCATCGCCGACTTCCTGAGCGAAGGCCTCGCCAAGCCCGAGGTCCCCGTGGCCCGCAACGACGGCGACGTGGCCAAGGCCATGCCCACGGCGGTGAAAACCGTCTCGGCCGAATACCGCGTGCCGTATCTCAGCCATGCCGCCATGGAGCCCATGAACTGCACCGTGCGGTTCAACGGCGATGGCACCCTCGACGTCTGGGCGCCGACCCAGAACGCCGAAGCCATCCTGGGCGCGGCGGCGCGGGCATCGGGCCTCGACCCCTTGAAGATCACCGTGCACCTCACCTACTCCGGCGGCGGCTTCGGCCGGCGCGGCGGCGCCGCCAAGGGCGACTACGTCGACCAGGCCGTGCTGATCGCCAAGGCGGTGGGTAAGCCGGTGAAGCTGATCTGGTCGCGCGAGGAAGACATCCAGCACGATTTCTACCGCCCGATCTCCTCGGCCAAAATGACCGCGGGCCTGGACGCGAGCGGCATGCCGGTGGCCTGGAACACGCGCATCGCCGGGCACACCATTCTCGCCTCGGCCAACCCGTCGGCCATCAAGAACAATATGGACGTGGGCTTCCTGGTGCTGTTCGCCGACAACGTCTACGACGTTCCGAACATCAAGGTCGACTACGCCATGAGCAACACCCACGTCCCCGTGGGGTACTGGCGCTCGGTTAACCATTCCCAGAACGCCTATTTCCGCGAATGCTTCGTCGATGAAATGGCGCTCGCCGCGAAACAGGACCCTTACGAATACCGCCGCAAGCTGCTGGCCAAGCAACCCAAGCACCTGGCGGTGCTGGATGCCTGCGCCAAGGCGGCCGACTGGGGCAAGCCGCTGCCGGCGGGCCAGTTCCGCGGCATCGCGCAGATCGACGGCTACGGCAGCTATGTGGCCGCGGTGGCGGAAATCTCGCTCAAGGCCGATGGCACGCCGAAAGTGCACCGCATCGTCACCGCCGTGGACTGCGGCTATGTGGTGAACCCCGACACCGTGCGCGCGCAGATGGAAGGCGCCACGGCCTGGGCGCTGACGGCCGCGCTCTACGACCAGATCACCATCAAGGACGGCCACGTCGAGCAAGGCAACTTCGACCGCTACCGGATCATGCTGATGTCGGAGATGCCGAAGGTGGAAGTGGTGCTGGTGCCCTCGGGCGGCTTCTGGGGCGGCATCGGCGAACCCGGCGCTCCGCCGGTGGCGCCCGCCGTCGTCAACGCCATGCTGGCGGCCACCGGCAAGCCCATCCGCAGCCTGCCGATCATCAAGCGCGAAGTGGGCGTTTAAGCCCGCTTCGCGTTCTATTTCATCCTGAGAATGTGAACCTGGTCCGAGGCCGGGTCGGTGGCCTTGCGTATGGCCGCGACCTCTTCCGCCGTGACCTTGGACGCGGCGTTGCCCCAGCTTGAGCGGATGAAGCTCACCACGTCCGCCACTTCCTGATCCTTCAGGAGCACGCGGTACTGCGGCATGCGGTAAGCGTCCGGCAGGCCGTCGATCACCACGGCCTGGGACCCGTTCAGCACGATGTTGATGAGCGACGCCGGGCTGGGATCGAGCACCACCGGGTTACCCGCCAGCAACGGCAGGTATTCGCCTTGCGCGGCGCCCGTGGGCAGATGGCAGGCCATGCACTGCTGGGAATAGACCAGCGCGCCCGGCGCCTTGAAGTCTCCCGCCTTGAGGGCGTCGGCGGTCGCCGTGGAGGGCGTGTAGGGGTTGGACTTGCCCTCGCGGCTGCCGGGGATGGACATCAGATAAGTGGCGATGGCGCCGATATCGTCGTTGGTCATGTACTGGGTGGAGTTATTGACCACCTCGGTCATGGTGCCGAAGGCGATGCCGTATTTGTTGTGGCCGGTCTTGAGGAAGGCGGTGAGGTCCTCCTTGCTCCAGCGGCCAAGGCCGGTGTTTACGTCCTGACGCAGGTTCGACGCCGACCAATTGTCCAGGGGCGCACCCATGAGGAAATCGCCGTCGGTCTCGTCGTAGCCCTTCTCATTGAACGCGAGCCCGCGCGGCGTGTGGCAGGCGCCGCAGTGGCCCAGCCCCTGCACCAGGTAGGCGCCCCGGTTCCAGGCGGCGTCCTTGCCCGCCTTCGCCTCGTAAGTATCATCGTCCGCGAACAGCACGTTCCAGATGGCCAGCGGCCAGCGGATGTTCCAGGGCGAAGGAATCTCGGACGGCTTGTTGGGCACATTGGCCGCCGACACGCCCTTCATGAGGAATTCGTACAGGGCCTTGATGTCCTCGGGCGTCATTTTGGCGTAGGACGGATACGGCATGGCCGGATAGAGCCGGTGGCCGTCTTTCGCCACGCCCTTGCGCATGGCGCGGTCGAAATCCTCCAGGGTGTAATCGCCGATGCCGGTGGCTTTATCGGGGGTGATATTGGTGCTGTAGATGGCGCCCAAAGGCGTGGCCATCTTGAGCCCGCCCGACAACGCCGGCGCACCCGGAACGGAATGGCAGGACACGCAGTTGCCCGCGCGCGCCACATACTCGCCCCGGTCCGCCGGCGGATCCGCCGCCTGCGCCGAGAACGCCGCCAAGCCGATCACGAATGCACAGACGCGCAGGCCGGTCTTCATATGTCCCTCACTTCAGCTCAACCCGGGCAGCATAACCGCTCGCGCCGGCCCCGGCTATGGGCGCCCGGCACCCGCCTACTGCATGAACCAGCCGTGGCTGACCACGATCGACTGGCCGGTCAGGGCGTTGGTGGGGAATCCGGCAAGGAAGATCGCCGTGCGCGCGACATCGTCCACGGTGGTGAACTCGCCATCGACGGTCTCCCTCAGCATGACGTTCTTGACGACCTCCGCCTCGCTGATGCCCAAGGCCTTGGCCTGTTCCGGGATCTGCTTCTCGACCAGGGGCGTGCGGACAAAGCCCGGGCAGATGACGTTGGCGCGCACGCCGTACTTGGCGCCTTCCTTGGCGACCACCTTGGCCAGGCCCTCCAGGCCGTGCTTGGCGGTGACATAGGGCGCCTTCAAGACCGACGCCTCCTTGGAGTGCACCGATCCCATATAGATGACGCTGCCGCCGCGGCCTTGGGCGTACATGTGTTTGAGACATTCGCGCGTGGTGAGGAACGCGCCGTCCAGGTGGATGGCCAGGAGCTTCTTCCAATCGGCGAACTTGAAGGTTTCCAGCGGCCCGACGATCTGGATGCCGGCGTTGGAGATCAGGATATCGATGCCGCCGAATTTGGCCGCGACCGCCGCTATCCCGGCGGCGACCTGCGTTTCGTCGGTGACATCCATGGCCACCCCCATGGTCCGCGCGCCGGTGGGGTCGAACTCCCGCGCCGTGGCGGTGGCGGCGTCGGCGTTGAGATCGGCGATCGCCACCTTGGCGCCGTGAGCCAGAAACTCCTTGGCGATTTCCTTGCCGATGCCGCTGGCGGCGCCGGTGATGACGGCAATCTTGCCGGCCAAGCTGTTGTTGGTAAGGCTCATGGGGTGTCCTTTTCAGGTTGAAGACCGGCATTGTGGCCGGGCGACGGAGTCAGGAAATCGTAGACCGCGACCGAGTTGATTCCCGCGGGCGGCCGCAACACTTCCGGATGGGACAAGGTCTTGAGGGCGTCGTTGCGCCCGTCGCGCCAATGGTCCTCCATGGCGCGGCGCGAAAACTCATAGTCCTTGGCCTGGCCCTCGTAGGTGGGCGAGCGGTAGACCAGTTGGACGATGTTATAGACCGCGGGATCCGACGCCGCCGCCAGCAACTTCGCCTGGGGTGTCGCCGCCAAGGCGGGCGGCATCTGCGCCAGAAGTTCGTTGAACGCGGTGCGCATTTTCTGCAGCTGGCGGAAGGCATCGGTCGCGCTGCGCGTCCGGCTGGAGTACTGAATCTCCTTCATGCGCACCGCGACCTCGGCCAAGTCACGGGGAAGTTCGCCGCGCGCGCTCCACAGATCCACCTGAAAGATCAGCGTGTCGAGGCCGGAACGGGCCGAGAGCAGCCAATCGAGCGGCGTGTTGGAGACCAGCCCGCCGTCCCAATAATATTCGCCGCCAATCTCCACCGCGCCGAAGGCGGGCGGCAGCGCGCCGCTGGCCATGATATGCGCCGGCCCGATGGTGTCGGTCTCGCTGTCGAAATAGGCGAAGTTGCCGGTGCGCACATTGACCGCCCCGACGCTGAAGCGCATGCCGCCGGTATTGATCCGGTCGAAGTCCACCAGCTCTTCCAGGGTCTCGCGCAGGGCCGCCGTGCTGTACCAGCTGGTGGCGTTCTCAGTTCCGGGCGGCGCCCATACCGGCGGCGGGAAACGCGGCGTAAAGAATCCCGCGACCCCGCCCGCCATGGTGCCTGCCGCCGCCAGCTGGCCGGCGATCTCGCGTGTCCAGTCGTTGTCGAAAGGGCCGCCCCAGAGTTTCAGCCAAGGATCGGGGCCCGCGCTCACCCGCTCCCAGAACGTGCGCAGTTTGGCGATGCGGTCCTCGGGCTTATTGCCGGCGATGATCGCGCAATTGATGGCGCCGATGGAAATACCGGCGATCCAGGTCGGCTCGACACCCGCCTCGGTCAGCGCCTCGTAGACTCCGGCCTGATAGGCGCCCATGGCGCCGCCGCCCTGCAGCAGGAGCGCCACGCTCTCGAACGGTGTCCCGCTTGGTTTGGCGTGCTCGGGCTGGGCCTTCGCACGTCTATTTTTCGCGGGCGCGGCTGCTTTCGAAGCGGCGTCTTTCCTGACGTCCTGGGGCGCTGGCGAGAGGTCCGCGGGCGCGATCGGGGGCAGGCGCATGATGATCCTTTGTCGTGTGGCGGGCGGGCGCTGGGGGCCGTGCGGCGTTCGGACGCCGTTCGGCTATCTCCAGGCTCACAATAACGCATCAACGCGGTCGCAGTGCGGCAGTTCCTTAAAGAGTTTCGAGAACACACATGGCGGCCGTGCCGTGATCGCCGCCCCGGCGATGACGTCAAAGAGGCGCCGCCACGGTCCATGCCGCGGCGGCGCCTCAGGTCGCTATTGGCCTATCGGGAAGCTTACGAACCGCTACTTCTGCGGCGCGGCGCTCGCGGTCTTATAGGCCGCCGGCGCCACGCGCATCTTCGAGGCCTGCTCGTAGGCATAGCCCATGGCCAGCAGATCGCCCTCGCTCCAGGCCGGGCCGATCAGCGAGATCCCCACCGGCAGGCCGTTCACCAGGCCCATGGGGACATTGAGGTTGGGATAGCCCGCAAGAGCGGCGATGCTCGAGCCCGATCCCGGCGCCTTGGCGTTTTCCTTGGGGATGCGGTTGGGCTGCTTCTCGCCGTTGGGCTTCAATTCGTCGGCCACGTCGCGGGTCGGCAGCACCACCGCCGTCACGTTGAAGTCCTTGAACACCTTGTCGAAGCCCTCAACGGCAGTGCGCTGCTTCACCAGTTCGCGCATGCGCGTGTATTCGGGGTCCTTGAGGCCAGTGGTGCGGGTGGCGGCATATTCGATCAGGCCGCTATCGAAGGCGCTCTCGCGCGGGTCGGTCTTGTTGAAAGCGATCAGCGCATCGACATCACGCACCTTCTGCGCTTCCGGCGCGTCCTTCATGTAGGCCGCGAAGTTCTCGCGGAAGTCGAACGACATGATCGCCAATTGCTCAACCCGGTGATCCGGAAACTGCCCGGCCGGGATCTCCACCAGTTCCGCGCCCTGAGCCTTCATCACTTCCAGCGCCGCGTCGAACAGCGGCTGGGTCTTTTCGTTATAGC
>CANJOI010000128.1 GCA_947475365.1 Fidelibacterota bacterium
AGAAATCAGACCGCGCCCTCTCGGCTCTCGAAACCCGGACCGGCCACTCCTGGAAGCTGGCTTTGGACCGGGCGCAAGTCCTTCCCGAAGCCGCGGAGTTGCCCGCGGCGCTCAATCTGTTCATCCGCGCCGCGTACGGCGCGCGCGTCACCGACCTCGACGGCAACGCCTTCATCGACCTCTCGATGGGCCATGGCGCGCAAATCCTGGGGCACAACCATCCGGTGGCCCGCGACGCCGTGCTGGCCCAGGCCGAGCGCGGCTGGGACTTCGGATTGCCCGCCGCCGACCAAGTGGAACTCGCGCACCTGATCCAGGCCGCGAGCCCGGCCAATGAACGGGTGATGCTGGTCAATTCCGGCGCCGATGCCGTGGCCACGGCGATCTCATGTGCGCAGGCTTTCACCGGCCGGGAATCGTTCGCGGTGTTTTCCGCGGCCGGCGGCGATGGATGGAGCTATGGCGACGAGGACGCGATCGGGCGGCTGCGGCGCGCGCCACAGGCGGCCATCCTGGTCGAACCGGTGCAGACGGCCCTGCCCACGCTCGACCACGCGGCTTGGCTGCGGGAGTTGACCGCGGCCGCGCAAGCCACCGGCGCGCTGGTGATTTTCGATGAAACCAATACCGGCTTTCGCCTGGCGTTCGGCGGCGCGCAGGAATTGCTGGGCGTCATGCCCGATCTCACCGTCTATGGACGCGCCATCGGCGGCGGAATGCCGCTCGCGGCTCTGGCCGGGCGCGCCGACGTCATGCAGGGCCGCACACCCCACACGGCTTTCCCCGGCAATCCCATCGGCATCGCGGCCGGCCTCGCCACGTTGCGCGAACTGCGGGCGCAGCGGGCGACGATCTACCCCAAACTCAACGAAGCGGGACGCAAACTGGCCGAGGATTTCAACGCCATCTGCGCGGCGGAACGCGTCCCGGCGGCGATGCACGGCGTCGGTTCGATGTTCCGGATCGTGTTCGACGCGACCCCGGCGGCGGAAACCGCGTTCTACCTGTTCGCGCTCAGCCGCAGCATCTACATCAACGCATCGAAAACCGGATTTCTATCGGCCGCCCACCGCGCCGCGGAACTGGATTACACCGCGAGCGCGTTCGCGGAATCCTTGCGCGACGTCCGCGATGACGGTTTCTTCGCCCTCGATCCCCGGGCCGGAAAGACCGCGCGTTTGGTGCCCCAGCAGCCGTTGCGCCGGGGCGACATCCGCCGGGGGGAGTTACCCTAAGACTTAAGGCCTTCGAGAACTAAGGCGTGGCCGAAATTAAGGCGTGGCCGACCGGGGCATCTGGAGCGCGGAGCCCAGGGCCTTCATCATATCCGTGCACCCCTTATCGACAATCTTGCTGTCGACCTGGTGGTTGGTGGCTGCCTGCTTGCGGCGCTGATCGCTCAGGCAGGCGTTTTCGAAGGTGGCGCGCACGCCATCGATCAACTTGGGCGGGCAGGACGCCTCGGCGCCTGGCCGCGCCGCGGCGGCGCCGGGCACCGACTGCTCGTAGACCGGCCGGTCGCCTACCATGAGGCCGATGACCGGCACGGGCATCGGCATCAGAGCGTTCTTGGCGTCGTAGAACTGTATGACATTGCACCGCGGCTCAGCGGCAAAAGCCGGCATCGCGCCGACCAGCGCGGACAGGATCACCAGGCCTTTAAGCGTCTTCATCAAAGCTCTCCGGAAAGAGTGGTGCACAGCCGGGAATAGAATTCCCCTGTCCGCGAGGACGGCAGATTTCGAAGATCGTTGGGGATGTTGGTGCGAGTGGAGGGAATCGAACCCACACACCGTTGCCGGTACAAGATTTTGAGTCTAGCGCGTCTACCAGTTCCGCCACACTCGCAGCTACAACCAGCACGTTTTGTCACAAGTCCCGTCATAGGTCTAGTCACGGTAGCTGTTGATCCACCTGCATTCTATTGTGAAATACGGGAAAATTATGGCCCGTGCAGCGGGTCGCCGCGCGTGCATTTTGCGGCCTTTTATGGCTAAGGTGCGGGCCGATCGGGGATAAAAGGACGTCATGACTATCACTCAAGATCGCGGATGGCAGGCAAGCGCGGCGGTGACGATCGGCGCCGTGGCCGCGCTGGCCGCCGCCTTCACGGCCGAATATGGGTTTGGCCTGCTGCCCTGCACGGTGTGCTTCTGGCAGCGCGTGCCCTACGCCATGACCGGCCTCCTGGGCGCTTTGTCGCTGATGCCCGCGGTGCCGCCGCGCGAGCGGCGCGTTGTCCTGTTCCACCTGGTCGGACTGCTGGCGATCGATGCGGGCCTTGCCTTCTACCATGTGGGCGTCGAACTCCATTGGTGGCCCGGCCCCTCCTATTGTTCGGGCGGTGGACGCGCCGGCATCTCCCTGGGCGACCTCGCCGCCGCGCTCGGCAAGGCTGGAAGCCCCAGCTGCGACCAGCCGACCTATCTGTTCGGCGGACCGGTCTCCATGGCCGGTTACAACTTCATCCTTGCCAGCCTGCTGACAGCGTTCGCGCTGGTGGCGGCCCTGAAGAAGGCGTGGTGGCGCCGTGACTGAGCCCTACCCCACGACCGGCCGCGTCACGGCCGCCGATCGCCTGCCGGGGGATCCGGACAAAGAAACCTTGCTCGCCGAAATCGTGCGCGTCGATCAGGCCGGCGAGTATGGTGCGAAGCGCATCTACGAAGGTCAGCTCGCGGTCTTGGGCAAGAGCGATGCCGCGCCGGCGCTGAGGGCCATGCTGGCCCAGGAAGAAGACCATCTCAAAACCTTTAACCGCATCATCGCCGACAGGGCCGTGCGCCCGACGGTGCTGGAGCCGGTCTGGCATGTGGCGGGGTTCGCGCTCGGCGCCGCCACGGCGCTCCTCGGCAAGGACGCAGCCATGGCCTGCACGGTGGCGGTGGAAAACGTGATCGCCGATCACTATGCCGAACAGGCCGCGCAGCTCGGCGACGACGAGAAGGATTTGCGCGACACCATCACGCGCTTCCGCTGCGACGAGATGCATCATCGCGACGTGAGCCTGGAACTCGGCGCCGAGAACGCGCCCGCCTACCCCGTCCTGACGGCGGCTATTTCCGCCGGCACGCGCTTGGCTATCTGGCTTTCCAGGAAGATCTAAGCGGTCGCATTCCCTAGATGGGATCCAGCTCGGTATCCCAGTAGAGATAGTCGCGCCAGCTTTCGTGCAGGTAGTTGGGCGGGAAGCCGCGCCCGATCTCCTGCAACTCAAACGAATTCGGCCGGTAAGGCTTGTACGAAGGATACATGCCGGCCTCGTGCGGCAGGCGCGCGCCCTTCATCAAATTGCAGGCCGAACACGCGGTCACCACGTTCTGCCAGGTGGTGCGCCCGCCGCGTGAGCGCGGGATCACATGGTCAAAGGTCAGGTCGTTGGTGGGGTGGCCGGTAGCGCAGTACTGGCAGGTGAAGTGGTCGCGCAGGAACACGTTGAACCGGGTAAAGGCCGGCGAGCGCTCCATGGGCGCATATTTCTTGAGGCAGATGACGCTCGGCAGGCGCATTTCCCAGCGCGGCGAACGCACGATGCGATCGTACTCCTGCACCACCTGCACCCTGCCTAAGAAAACCGCCTTAATGGTTTCCTGCCAGGGCCAGACGGACAGCGGGAAATACGACAGCGGACGGAAGTCCGCATTCAAGACCAACGCCGGGCAAGTTTCGGGAGACATGTCCTCGACTGCGCTGGCGTTCCGGGCGGAAGAACCTCCGGAACGCGGGTGATCCTCAAACCGCCGTCACTCTAGCAAGTCCCGGGCAAAATACAAAATGTGGTATTGATGACACTCCCTTGCCACCAGACTGATACGCCGATGCCCCCCCAGACCGGCTGCGTCACCCGGTTCGCGCCCAGCCCCACCGGCCTCCTTCACATGGGCCACGCCTATGCCGCCCTGTTCGCGGCCCGGTTCGCCACCGGGGCCGGGGCGCGCTTTCTGCTGCGGATCGAGGATATCGACACCGGCCGCTGCCGCCCCGAATTCGAAACCGCGATCTTCGAGGATTTGGCCTGGCTGGGCCTGTCGTGGGTGCAACCGGTGCGCCGGCAATCGATGCATTTCGCCGACTACCGCGCGGCTTTGGACCGCCTTTCGGGACAAGGCCTGCTCTATCCATGTTTCTGCACCCGGGCCGACATCCAGCGCGAAGTGGCCGCGGCGGCCGCCGCGCCGCATGGTCCCGACGGCGCCCTCTATCCCGGCACTTGCCGCCAACGTGGGGAAGCCGAACGCGCCGCCCGCATCGCCGCCGGCGCGCCCTATGCCCTCAGGCTGAACATGGCCTTGGCCTGCACCGCGGCCGGGCCGCTCCGCTGGCAGGACGCGCGCCACGGCGAACAGCCTGCGGCGGCGGAGCAATTCGGGGATTTGGTCTTGGCGCGCAAGGATACCCCGGCGAGTTATCACCTGGCTTGCACGCTCGACGACGCCCTGCAGGGCGTGACCCTGGTGACCCGCGGCGAGGACCTGTTCGCCGCGACCCATGTGCACCGGCTGCTGCAGGCGCTGCTCGGCCTGCCGGCGCCGCACTATCACCATCACAAGCTGCTGCTGGACGCCACGGGCCGCAAGTTCTCCAAACGCGATCAGGCGCCCACCCTTAAGGCCTTGCGCGAAAGCGGCAAGACCGCCGCCGACCTGCGCGCCCTGATTGGTTTGTAGAGGCGGGGCTTTAGAGTTTGATTTTCGCCAGCGGATGATTGTCGGCCACCAGGCGCTTCATGCGCTCGTCGAGCACATGGGTATAGATCTGCGTGGTGGAGATATCCGCATGACCGAGCATTTCCTGAAGACTGCGCAGATCGGCGCCGTTGGCCAGAAGATGCGTGGCGAAGGAATGGCGCAGCACATGGGGTGAAACGCGTGCCAACGGGATGCCCGCGCGCGCCGCGATGTTCTTGAGCATCACGTTGAAAGCGGTCCGGCCGAGGTGACCCGCGCGGCCATGGGAGGGAAACAGCCAGGGCGAGGCCTTGAGTCTGGCCGGAATGAACTGTTCGCGGAACGGAAGATAGTCTTCCACCGCCGCCCGCGCGGCGTCGCCCACAGGCACCATGCGTTCCTTGTCGCCTTTGCCGCGCACAATAATCACGCCTTTGCCGCGCATGGCGGCGAGCGGAAGAGACACCAGCTCGGACACCCGCAATCCCGTGGCGTAGAGCACTTCCACCAAGGCGGCGGCGCGCGCGCGCTCCGCGCCCTCGCCGTCATGCGCCGCCAGGATCAGGCGCTGGGTTTCATCCTCGCTCAGGAACTTCGGAAGCGGCCGCCCGAGCCGTGGACTTTCCAACGTCGCGGTCGGGTCATCCCCGCGCAGGCCTTCGGCGTAGAGGAATTTGTAAAATTGCCGCAAGCACGAAAGCCTGCGCGCCGCCGTGCGCGGGGCCATGTCCGCTTTATGCAGATGGTCGATGTAACGGCGGAGGTCGTCGCGGGAGGCCGCGTCCACGGCCTTATCGTCGAGAAACGCCGCCAGATCGCCGAGATCGCGGTCATAGGCCTCACGCGTGCGCTTTGATGCGCCGCGCTCGGCGGTCATCATCTCCAGGAACGTTTCTATGTGCCGGCTCAAAGCCCGTGGATCAGCGCTGCTTCCACCGCCAACGCACGTGCGTCGGCGTCGCGGCCCACCGCCATCAGGCTTTCGATCACCTTCTGCAACGTGGCCGGCGCGGCCTTGGCGGGACCGTCGCCCCCCAGCGCGATCAGCGACAACGCCGCGGTTTCGCCGACGCGCTTGGCGCGCGCCGCCGCGGTCAGGCCGTTCCACACCGCCGGGCGCACACCGGCGGTTTCCTGCTCCGCGGTATCGCCAAGCCCTTGCGCGAAGGCGCCGGGGTTGACGGATTCTCCCACGGCAATGAACAGCGTGTAGAGCGTCTGGCGCTGGGCCTCGCGCACCACTTCGGGCACCGACGCGGCCCAGGTCCTGATGGCGCCCGCCGGCATGTCGCCTTCCGCCGGCGATAACAGGCGCTCCAGCGGCCACAGATTGTCGGCGATGACGCCGGCCTCCAGGCTGCTGCGCGACATACTGTGCACCAGGTCCAGCCAGGCTTTGGCTTTGGCGATGTCGCCGGCGGCCAGCAGCGCGCGCGCCGCGGTGCCCGCGAACCACACCATTTCGCCGGAAACCTCCATCTCGTTCAGCATGGCGGCGTAGGCGCGGCCCACCACCGTGAGATCGGGGCCCTTCTCGCCGCCGTCGAGCCGCGCCAGTTCCACCGCGCGGGTGATCACCTCGGCGCGCGCCGTGGGCACGGTTTGCATAAGCGCCGACTGGAACAGCAAGGCGCGGCCGCGAATATCCTCGGGCGCTACTTTCGTCAGCAGCGGCAGATCGCTGTCCTGCTTGAGATCGATGGACTTATAGAGGTCGCGCAAAACCTCCGCGTCCAGGCTGCCCGCCGCCACCGCCTGCTCGGCGAGCGTGATGCGGGTCTCGATCGCCTTCCGCTGGCGCTCGCGGCGCGCCGGGTCGGTGAGCGGTTTGTCGCCGGGCAGGCCTTCGTCCGCGGTCGGGATACGCGCCACCATGGACATGAGCCCCGGCGGCATTGTGTTGGACGCGGGGCCGCCGTCAGGCGCTTTCGCGAGCGATGCCGGCAACGTGACGCCGGCCTTCTTGATCATGGCGTAGAGCAACGGCGAGAGTGAGGTCACAGCCGCGGGCGCCGGCTTGCGCCCGCCCTGCAGGAGATCCACCGCCCAGAAGAAACCCGGATCGTCGGCTTTTTGTTCGCGCAGCACATCAAGGCCCAGCGCCGCCGCGGTGCCTTGCTCGGTGGTGAGCTGGCAGAACACCTGCAACTGCTGCCAATAGACGTCAGGCGAAGCCTGCAGGGCCTGCTGGCCTTGGGCGCAGGCGGCGTTGAGGTGATCGCTCGCCAGCTCGGCGTCCACATGCATGCGGCGCAGCGCCGGCGTCACCTGATCAGCCGGCACGAGTTCAAGCAAAGCGATGGTATCGGCCCAATCCCCCATGGCCATGAGATTCTGCACCCGCGCCTGCAACAGCGCCGCCGCGTCCATGGTTTCACCCGACGGAGGGGCGGCGTTGGCTTCAGGCGTTTCAGCGCTGGCGTCGGCGGGTGCAGGCGCGGGCGGCGTGCCCGGCGAGAGCAGGAGGTTGTGCGCGAGGCGGCGTTGCGCGGGCGAATTCACCCGCGCCGGAAACAGCGGCAGAATCTGCTTGAGGAAACCGGGATCGGTGCCGGCCCATAAATCGGGCGCGAACCCGCCCTTGCCGGTGCCGACCAGGCCAAGGCGGTCGATGCCGGGCGCGGCAAGCTCGATCCTGGCGATGGACGTATCAGGCGCCGTCTCGCGGGGCGCATTGGGATCAGGCTCCGGCAGGATCGAGACGGGCACATTGCCGCCCTGCGCCTGCGCGGGCGCCGGCTCTGGCGCGGCTTGCGCGTGAAGGCCGGTGGAGAGCGCGGCCAGCGATACCGCCGCCGCGAGACCCCAGCCCCGGAGAACGCTATTTGAAGCGGTCATTGGGAATGACTTTCTCGATGGTGGCCGTCGGCGGCGGCATGTCCCAGGTCGCCAGGAACACCGCGCCGCCCACCAGCAGCACCAGCACGAGAACAATCACGATCTTGGCCATCTATGCGCCCAACTCTCAAAAACACCCTGGCGCGCATTTTACCCGGTTTAGAGGCCCGGTAATCAAATCGGCGCGCGCCTGGCGACACTACGCGAGCGGAGGCCGGAATGTCCATTGCATCAAGGGCTTGCGGGTAATATTCGCGCGGGCGCGTCTTGGCCTTTGTAATGCGGGCGTTTTCATTGGCGGGCTTTGGATTTAGAAACACCCCATGACGTCCCCTGCCGCTGAACCACTGCCCGGCCCCCAGCTCACCGCGCCGCCCGACCGCGCGCCCGACCGCACCGTGGTCCTGGTCGGCCTCATGGGCGCGGGTAAAAGCTGTATTGGCCGCAGGCTCGCCGCCCGGACCGGCCTTGCCTTTATCGACGCCGACACCGAAATCGAGAAGGCCGCCGGCTGTACGGTGTCCGAAATCTTCGCCCGCTATGGAGAGGCTGCCTTCCGGGATGGGGAACGGCGCGTCATGGCGCGCCTGCTGGCCGATAAGCCCGCGATCCTGGCCGCCGGCGGCGGCGCCTTCATGGACGAAGGCACCCGCGCGCTGATCCGCCGGGACGCGATTTCGGTCTGGCTCCGGGCCGACCTGGACACATTGATCGCCCGCACCAAGGGCCGCACCCACCGCCCGCTGCTCAACAGCGGCGACGCCCGCGCGACCCTCGCGCGGCTCATGGACCAGCGCTACCCGGTCTATGCTGAGGCCGACATCATGGTGGAAACCGGCATCGACAATCCCAACCTGACCTGCACGCGGGTGCTGGCGGCGATCGATGATTTCCGTGCCCATCTGCCCGGGGATCGGACATGACCGCACCCCTGCCGTCCGCGGTCGAGGTCGCGCTGGGCGATCGCAGCTACCGCATCGAAGTGGGGCGCGGCCTGCTGCCGCGCGCCGCCGAGCTGTTCGCGCCGATGCTCGCGCAGAAGCGCGTCTTCATCGTCACCGACAGCAATGTGGCGCCGCTGTATCTCGCGCCGCTTACGGACAACCTGAGCGCCGGCGGAATCCATAGCGACCACATCGTTATTCCGGCCGGCGAGGCCTCGAAGGATTTCAGCCATCTCGCGCGGGTGCTGGACGCGATGCTCGCCGCCAAATGCGAACGCTCGACTATGATCGTCGCACTGGGCGGCGGCGTGATCGGCGACCTCGCCGGGTTCGCTGCCTCCGTCCTCTTGCGCGGCGTCGATTTCATCCAGGTGCCGACCACCTTGCTCGCCCAGGTCGACAGCGCGGTCGGCGGCAAGACCGGCATCAACACCACGGCCGGCAAGAACCTAGTGGGCGCCTTCCACCAGCCGCGCCTGGTCCTGGCCGATACCGACACACTTGCCACCTTGCCCCGCCGCGAACTGCTTGCCGGCTACGCCGAGGTAGTGAAATACGGCCTCTTGGGCGACGCCGCGTTCTGGACCTGGCTCGAGGCCAATGGCGCCAAGGCGCTTGGCGGCGGCCCTGAGAGCCATGACGCGCTCAAGCATTGCATCGTCACCGCTTGCCGCGCCAAGGCGCGGATCGTCGCCTCCGACGAACGCGAACAGGGCGAGCGCATGCTGCTCAACCTGGGGCACACCTTCGGCCACGCGCTGGAGGCCGAGTTCGGTTATTCGGGCGCGCTGCTGCACGGCGAGGCCGTCGCCATCGGCATGGCGCAGGCGTTCGATCTCTCCGTGCGGCTCGGCCTTGCGCCCGCCGCCGACCTCGCGCGCCTGCGGGCCCATTTCGCCGCGACCGGATTACCGGTGACGCCCCCGAAAGGCGCGCGCCTCACGCCGGCCGGGCTGATCGCGCATATGGGCCAGGACAAGAAGGTCAAGGACGGCGCCATCACCTTCATCCTGGCGCGCGGCATCGGCCAGGCCTTCGTCAGCCGCGACGTGCCGCGGGCGCCGCTGGAAGAAACCCTGCGCGCGAGTCTGGCCGCATGATTTTCACCATCATCGTCATTCTTGTGCTGGTCGCCGTCACGGCGTTTTTCGCCGCGGCGGAAACGGCGCTGACCGCCACGTCCAAGTCGCTGATGTACCAGTTGGAGCAGGAAGGCGACAAACGCGCCGCCACCGTGAACCGCCTGCTGGCGCGGCGCGAGCGCCTGATTTCCACCGTGCTGCTCGGCAACACCCTCATCAACATCCTGGCCTCGGCTCTGGCCACCAGCATGATGATCGACCAATTCGGCGAACGCGGCATCGCCTACGCCACCGGCATCATGACGGTGCTGGTGCTGATCTACGGCGAGATTCTGCCCAAGACCTTCGCGCTGCTGCACACCACCACCGCCGCGCTCAAGGTCGCCGGCATCATGTCGGTGCTGGTGGCGCTCGCGCGCCCGATCAACGTGGTGCTGCACACCGTGGTCCATGGCACCCTCAAGCTGTTCCGCATTTCGACCGAAATCGCGCGCACCGCCGAACAGACCCTGGCGGAATTACGCGGCACCATCGAGATGCAAATGTCCGAAAAGGGAATCGTCCATGAGGTGAAGCATGAGCGCGCCATGCTGCGCAGCGTTCTGGACCTGGCGGGAGTCACGGTCGGCGAGGTCATGGTGCACCGGAAAAAACTGGTCACCATCGACGCCGACTTGCCGATCACCGAGATTATCGAGCAGGTCGCGGGCGCGGCCTACTCCCGCATTCCGCTGTGGCGCGAGCAGCCCGACAACATCGTCGGCGTGATCCACGCCAAAGCGCTGTTGCGCGCGCTCGAATCCGCCCGCGGCCGCGCCGAGCACGTCGATGTCGTGGCGCTGGCCACCAAACCCTGGTTCGTTCCCGACGCCACCACGCTGCTCGATCAGCTCAACGCCTTCCGCGCCAAACGCGCGCACTTCGCGCTGGTGGTGGACGAGTATGGCGCTTTGCTCGGCGCCGTCACGCTCGAGGACATTCTCGAGGAGATCGTCGGCGACATCCGTGACGAACACGATGTGCCCGTG
>CANJOI010000129.1 GCA_947475365.1 Fidelibacterota bacterium
CCCCCCCCCCCCCGGGGGGGGGGGGGGGGGGGGGGGGCGGGAACCGTTGGGACGCGAATCGGGACCGGAGGAGGGGTAGATTCAGACTTGTGAAGCGGAGGCTGGGCGGCCGATGGTTGCGACCGGGTCATAAACGGTTCGGCCTACGAACCAATTTTTCTCTAAAATAGTATTTAAAAACAATGCGATAATCCGGGTCACAAAGACCTGCCCGGATGGTCATCAACCTTGCATTTTTCTGGTGGTTCGGCTATGTATTCGTGTAACGCGCACTGAAAGTGTGAGTTTTTTCGTCGGCCAGAAAGGGCGATGAAGTGAGTGAGTTGGTCACATCAGCTTCTGCGAGTTCGCAGTCAAACCTGTTCGCCGCAAGGCAGCAGGTTCTTGTCTTTGAGCGCACTGATGGTGCCTCGGGCGGAGCTTTGGCGTCCGCCAATACCGGCCTTCCCAATAACGCCGACACCGCCGCGTCCGCGAACAGGCATGAAGACGCCACGCCCAGCTTGGCGCAGCACGATGGTCCGTCCCGGGCGCGTGTCGACCTCCGCTCCCTGGACCTGGGTCTGACGCCGGCAGAAGTGGTCGGCACCCACGATGTGCTGCAGCGCTTCGACAGCAACGGCGATGGCCGCGTCGATCTTCTGGAATCCGACAAGGCCACTTTGGTGCGCCAGAACCTGTTTACCTTCGCCGGGGTCGGTAATCCGGCCGGTGAAGTCGAAATCACCGCACCCGTGATCGTCGCCAGCGACGACGCCACCGCGGCGCCCGCTGTTGGCGGTGCGCCCGCGGCAGAGGCCGCGCCGGGTGAGCCCAAGAAATTCTTCGTGGCCGCGACACCTGATGGCCGTCCCGCGGCGCATAAATTCGCCGACCTCCGTGAAGCCGCCGCCGGCGGCACCACCGCGACCGTCGTCGTCGCCAAAAAGTTCTATGGCCAGGGCACCGAAGCCGTGGCCGGCGCGGCGCATGGCGCGCCCGCCAGGCTCTATGACAAAGCCGCCGTGGCGCGGCAGCAGGAGGCCGCCCGCGACGATGGCGGCGAAACCCGCCTGTACGACAAGGTCCCGCAGAGTGACTCGCAGAACCGCCAGCACGCCGGCGGCGGCACCACGCTGCATGAACGCGCCCGTCAGATTGCCGCGGCCATCAACGGCTCAAAGAAGACCGTGGTGATCCAGGTCGAGGCTTATCGCGCTGCTGCCGCGGCCAGCGCCAAACAAGCCGCCCTGCTGGTGGAATCCACCGACCTGACCGCCTGACGGACCGCACGCTTCTCCCGCGGACGCAGCCGGCGGAAGCCGGTTTTTTTATTTCTGGATTCTGGCGTTGCACCGGTTGCGCGGGCGTCCCATCTTGCTCCAACCGCGCGGTTCCCCTTTAGGACTCCTTCTCCCCACACATGGTGCAGTTTCACGCCTTCGCGCCGGATCAGCCCGATGTCGCCCGCAAACGCGGCGATTGGCAGGTGATCCGGTCTCTGCTGCCGTTCCTGTGGCCGGCGAAGGGCATACCCGACGCCGCGAATATCAGGCTTCGGGTGGTGGTGGCGATGACGTGCATCGTGCTCGCCAAGATCGCCACGGTGTATGCGCCGCTCTTTCTGCAGCGCGCGGTGGATGCCTTGGCGCCCGCCAATGCCGACGCCGTGACGGCGATCCCGCTGTCGCTGATCCTCGCCTACGGTCTCGCGCGGTTTTTCGGCCAGGCCTTCGCCCAGTTCCGCGACGCGGTGTTCACCAAGGTCAACATCCGGGCCACGCGCCGTGCTTCGGTGTCTATCCTCGGCCACCTTCATAGCCTGTCGCTGAAGTTCCACCTCGACCGGCGCACCGGCGGATTAACGCGGGCCATCGAGCGCGGCCGCAACGCCATCGATAACCTGCTGTCGACGTCGCTGTTCAACGTGCTGCCGACCTTCCTCGAACTTGCCCTGGTGTTCGGCATCCTGTGGCATTCCTTCAGCATCTGGTTCGGCGTGGTGGCGCTTCTCGATGTGGCGGTTTACATCGTCTTCACCGGCGTCACCACCGAATGGCGGCTCAAGTACCGCCGCGACATGAATGCGCTCGACAACAAGGCCAACACCCGCGCCATCGACAGCCTGTTGAACTACGAGACCGTCAAGTCCTTCGGCAACGAGCGGCTTGAGGTCGATGAATACGACCGGGTCATGGCGCAATACGAAACCGCCACGGTGCGCAGCCAGACGTCCCTGGCGCTGCTCAACGTCGGCCAAGCGCTGATCATCGCCGTCGGCCTCGCGGCGCTGATGGCCATGGCCGCCACCGGCAAGGTCGCGGGGCGTATGACCGTGGGGGATTTTACGCTGGTGAACCTCTACATGATTCAGCTCGCCCAGCCCCTGAACTTCTTCGGTTTCGTCTACCGCAGCATCAAACAGAACCTGGTGGACGTCGAAAAGATGTTCGACCTGCTGGAGGAGGAACCGGGGATCAAGGATCCGCCGGACGCGCGCGCGCTGTCCGTCACCGGCGGCGAAGTGCGTTTCGAGAACGTGACGTTCGCGTACGATCCGCGCCGGCCGATCCTCAAGGACGTGTCGTTCACCGTGCCGCCCGGCCAGATGGTGGCGCTGGTGGGTGCGACCGGCTCGGGCAAATCCACGATCGGGCGGTTGCTGTTTCGCTACTACGACGCGGCGGGCCGCATATCCATCGATGGCCAGGACATACGCACGGTAACCCAGGCGTCGGTCCGCGCCGCTATCGGCGTCGTACCGCAGGACACTGTGCTGTTCAACGACACGGTTCGCTATAACATTGCTTACGCCAAGCCCGGCGCGGCGCAAGCCGAGATCGAGGAGGCGACGCGCCTTGCCCATATCCATACGTTCATCGCCAGTCTGCCGGACGGCTACGACACGCTGGTGGGCGAGCGCGGCTTGAAGCTCTCCGGCGGCGAGAAGCAGCGCGTGGCGATCGCGCGCGTGATCCTCAAGGGCGCGCCGATCCTGCTGTTCGACGAGGCAACCTCGGCCCTGGACACGCATACCGAAAAAGACATCCAGGCGAATCTGAAAGAGGTGAGCACAGGGCGCACCACGCTGGTGATCGCGCACAGGCTGTCGACCATTGTGGATGCCGACCAGATCCTGGTGCTCGATCAGGGCGAAATCATCGAACGCGGCACCCACGCCGACTTGCTCGTCCGTGACGGCGCCTATGCCAGCGCCTGGAAGCGCCAGCAGCAATCCATGCGCACCGGGGCCGAAGCCGCCGCGGAGACGGATGCTTTCAGGGCGCCCGCCGCGCAGTGACGCCGCGCGCCGCGCCGGTAGCTCATTTTTAACTCCATGGTTCTAGGTTGGTCTGGGTTATCAGGCCGCGGGTCGTCATGGCTGTTCCGCCGTGCGCCCTGGGCGCTGCATAACCCCCTGATTTGGAAGGCCTGCCCGCGAGATCCGCGGCAGCGGGCGACGGTGCATCCACGCCCAAAAAGGGCGGGATACGAAAAAGGTGGGACCATGGCGACCGAATCGTATGACGACCAGGATCTGCATGAGGTTGGCGCCGAAGACGCCGTGAAAGCCCGCCCGCAAGGGCGCGGCGCGGTGCGGGTGAAGAAGCCGCCGTTCGCGGCGCACGGCCCAACCCGGTCGCGATCCATCGTCCGGCCGGACCATGACCCCGCGCCGGCCGTTCCTGCGGCAGAGACGGTCTATGCCGACATTCCGGAATCCGCCCCCTGGTGGCAGGCGCAAAAGGCCGTTGCGGCCGGCGTCACACTGTCGGCGGTGTGGGGCGTGGTGTTCTCGGTTTACATCACCGCAACCGTCGGCTGGCGTCAGATCCCCACCCTGCTGCCGGATCAGTTCGGCAGCTTCATGGCGACCTTCATCCTGCCCATCGCGATGCTGTGGCTGCTGGTGGCGTATTTTGATCGCGGGCGGGAACTCAAGCGCACGGCGGAGGCTCTGCACAATCACCTCGCGCAGCTCACCTACCCGTCGGACGACGCGCGCGTGCGCGTCAATGAAATCACCGACTCGCTCAAGGCCCAGGCGGCCGCCCTGCTCGACGCCTCCGAGACCGCGGTCAAGCAGGTGCAAAAGCTGCAATCGGGCTTCCTGCGCGACACCGAAAAGCTCGCCAATGTCACCGGCGCTCTTGAAGCCGGCGCCGCCTCGGCCGCGGCCGCGGTGACGGATCAGGTGGCGAAGTTGCAGCAGGTGATCGACTCCGCCGCCGACGTGAACCTCAAGATCGAGGACGCACTGCGCCGCCAGCACGAGTTCATCCGTTCTTCCAGCCAGAAGACCCTCTCCGAAGTCAACAGCATGGGCCAGACCCTGGCGGGTCATGTCACCAGCCTGTCCACGGCGACCGAGCGCGCCCGGGGCATGAGCGCCGCCATTGCCCAACAGTTGCACGAGCAGGAGAAGGCACTGGCGAAGGCGGGCGAGACCGCCAAGATCTATGCCGACGAAATGGGCAAAGCCGTGGCCGCCAATTCCGAACGCGTGGAAGACGCCGCGCGCCGCGCCGAAGCCACGGTTTCCGATATCGCGGACAACCTGGGCGGCAAGGCCCATGGCCTCGAAACCCTGTTCGACAAGCAGCGGGCCGAACTGTCCGCCGCCGGCGACCGCATCGAAGACCAGGCCACCAAGGTCAACATGCGTCTGGGTCAGCAGACCGCTAACCTCGACCAGGTCATGGAGCGCGTGCTGAGCCGCGTGAAGATCGTGGAAGAGGCGCTCGCCATCCAGACCAAGGAACTCAACGCCGCCTCCGACGGCGCGGTCGCCAAGCTGCGTACCGTCGAGAGCCTGGTCAAGAAACAGGCCGAAGGCGTCGGCGAAGCCGCCGCGCGCGTGGAAAACCGCCTCGCCGCCGCGGCGGACGAGTTCGGCCTGCGCTCGCGCCTGGTCACCGAGAAGTTCGACCGCGCCACCGCCGACCTGGAAAAAGCCTCCAACATCGCCATCGGCCGCGCCGAGGCGATGGGTCAGGTCTCCGACACGGTCATCCAGAAGATCGACACGGTGGGCGCGCGCGTGCGCGAACACGCCGAGCAGCTCGCCAACGCCGCCAGCCGCGCCGCGGTCCAGGCCGACAGCATCCGCGACACTCTGCGCCGCCAGAACGACGAACTGGAAATGGCGGCCAATACCCTCACCACGCACGTCAAGCTGAGCGAAACCGCGCTCGCCCAGCAGGCGCGCCAGATGGGCTCGACGTCGGAGCAGGTGCTGGCCCATGTGCGGTCCATGTCGGATGTGCTGAGCCAGAATTCCTCGGAGCTGATGCAGCTCTCGGCCCGCGTCACCAAGGAACTGGAATCGATCCGCGAATCCCTCGAAACCACCGCGCAAAAGGTGTCCGACACGGTCACCTACTCGGTCACCAAGACCAAGGACGTCAGCCGCGAGATCGGCTCCGAGGTTTCCGCGTTGTCGAGCGTCGCCAGCCAGGTCGCGAAGGACATGCAAGGGGTGCTCGGAACGCTGGACCAGAGCAAGGATGCGTTGCGCTCCGCCTCCGATGCGGCGGGCCTGCGCCTCAAGGAAGCCTCGGACCAGTTCCATGTGCAGGTGTCGGCCATCGACAAGGCCGCGTCCCACGCCACCGAAACCATGGCCGTGGTGGGCGACGGATTGCGCCAGCGCTCGGCTGCCATCGCCACCGCCGCCGACGATGGTCAGGTCCGCATCAATGGCTTCCGCGACGCGCTCCAGAAACTGATGCTCGACTTCGAGGACTCCACCAATCGCGGCGCCGCGCAGGTCAGCGTGGCCGGCGAAAAGATGCGCCAGTCCCTGGGCGAGTTCGCCGACACCTCGGAAAAGATCGCCGGCGGCACGCGCGCCACGGGCGAGGCTTTCCGCCAGCAGTTGCTCACGCTCGGCAAGTCCGCCGATGAAGCGGTGGCCCGTGTGGAGGTGGTGCTCAAGACGCTGCGCAAACACGCCGAGAGCCTGGTGGAAGGCTCGAATGGTATTACGGAACAGACCGGCAAGGCCGGGCAGATCTTCGCCAAACAGGTGGACCAGCTCATCTCCAGCGCCACCAAGGCCGCCGAAACCGCGCGTCAGCTGGAAGACGCCCACGACAAGGCGCACACCGGCAAGTTCCTGGAGAACACCACCTACGTCATCGAACAGCTGCACAGCATGGCGGTGGATATCGCCCGTATCTTCCAGCCCTCGGTCGAGGAAGAGCTGTGGAAGCGCTACTACAAGGGCGACCAGGGCGTGTTCCTGCGCCATATCACCAAAACGCTGTCGCGCCAGAAATTCGACGCCATCCAGCGCAAGTACCAGACCGACGACAAGTTCCGCGGCTACGTCATGCGTTATTTGAAGGAATACTCGGCGCTGGTGAAGCACGCCCGCGCCACCGACCGCGCCGAAGTGCTGACCACGACCTTCTCCACCTCTGACATGGGCAAGCTCTACATGCTGCTGTCGAAGGCCATGGAAGGCGCCGCGGTCGAGGGCGCGGCCGAGTAATAGAATGCCTGAGTGAAGACGGGCTAAAGGGCGTCCAGGTCGCGCGCTAAGACGCGCGCGGAATAAGTCGCGCGCTAAGACGCGCGCGGAATAAAAATCGCGGCTTTCGCCGCCCGGACGCCCTTTTCTTTTTTAGAGCCAGCCGGATTTCTTGAACCGGCGATACAGCGCGAGGCACCCGGCGACGATGATCGCCAGGGACAGGGGATAGCCCCATTTCCACTCCAGCTCGGGCATGTATTTGAAATTCATGCCCCAGATGCCCTCGAACACCATGGGCAGCGCGAAAATGGCGGCCCAGGCGGTGAGGCGCTTGGTGGTTTCGGCTTCGTCGATGGTGGTCAGCGCCAGGTTCACCTGCATCGCCGAGGAGATCGTGTCGCGGATGGTGTCGAGCGAGGTGTTCAGCCGCACCAGGTGGTCATAGACGTCGCGGAAGTATTCCTGGGTGTTGACGCAGACCGCGGGCACACGCCCGCCGTAGAGCTTGCCGGAGGCTTCCATGAGCGGGAACACCGCATGCTTCATGATCAGCACTTTCTGCTTCAGTTCGTACAGCCGTTGGGTGCTCTGGCGGGCCGACGACTTGGCGAAGATGTGCTCCTCGATGGCTTCCAGGTCGGACTCGATGGCGTCGATGATCGGGAAATACCGGTCCACGACCGCGTCCATGAGGGCGTAGAGCACGAACCCGGCGCCCTGCTTGAGCAGGTGCGGTTCGCGTTCGCAGCGGTCGCGGACGCCGACGAACATCTGCTGACTGCGGTTGCGCACCGACAGCACGTAATTGCGGCCGACGAACACGTCGATTTCCCCGACGTTGAGGTCGTTCCCCACAACCTCCACCAGATGCATCACCGCGAAAATGGAATCGCCGTACTCCTCCATCTTCGGCCGCTGGTGGCCGAGGTGGGCGTCTTCCACCGCCAGTTCGTGCAGGCAGAATTCCTGCTGCATCTCCACCAGCTCTTCGTTCGAGGGGTCCTTCAGGGCGACCCACACGAAACAATCGGGGCGCTCGACATACTTGCTGATGTCCTGAATCGGGATGTCGGCAAGCTTGCGGCCGTCCTGATAGGCGATGCAGTTGATCAGCATGACGCAATCTCCGGGGAAGTCCTGGCAGACTAGGCCGGTTTGCCGGGAATGGGGAGCCGCAAATCGATGATTGCGTGCATCGCGGAGGGATTTCCCCACACGCAAAGGGCCTTCGCGTTAACCGGTCCTTGGTGTTTGGCAAGCAGGACGAAAGCTCTCCTCAATGCCTGCGATTTTCAGAGAGCCTTCATGTTCGTCGATAGCGCCTTCGGGCCGCGTGTGCCCGCGGAAGTCAAAGTGGAATTGGCGGCCGCCCAACCCGACCTCCTCCGGCAGCTGCGCCAGATCGTCGTGACGGTGGGCACCCCCGGCGGCGCGCCGTCCTGGATCGACGAGCGGCTGGAACGTCACCCCGATGGCGATATCCTGATCTTCACCGCGCGCGTCGGACGCCTGTTGGTGGGCTTCGTCATGATGGAAAAGTCCGCCATGACGGCGTCCTATTCCTGGGTGGTGCCCCGGTTCAGGGGGCGCGGCCTCGGCCAGCGGTTCTATTCGTTCGCCTGCATTAATCTTGGCTCGTCAACGCCCTGTTTCATGTTCCCGCGCGAGATGGCGGGCGAATATACGGGCGCATTGGGAAATGTGGCGATCGAGATTGCCAATGACCCGGGCTTTTGCGCCATTCATCCGTTATCGGCGGTCCAGGCTGCTTAGGCGCCGGCTCTAGGCGAGCAGCGCGGCTTTCAAATCCGCGGGAACCTTGAGCAGCCGGAGATCGGGGCTGCTCAACGCCTGCTGCAACACCGCCAGACGCTGCGCCCGGACGGCGCCATCGTCGCTCGCCGGATGGAAACGCCGCGCAACCTTTAGCACTTCGATGAGCAGCGGAAATAAAACGGCGGGCATCGCGGTCTGGCCGTAGAGAATGCCCCAGCTGCTATCGAATTTGGCGGTCTCCACCATGTTGCGAATGCTGCGCACGCCAACGTCGCAGAGCGCGGCCATGGCGGCGGTGAAGATGTCCCACTCCTGGGACGCGGCCGCGACAACGCATAACTCGAACAACTGCAGCGACGCACCCTGGCTGCGGAGGGACAGCGCGAGCGTTGCGGCGGCTTCGGGCGTCGCCGGCCACCACGGCCTCGAGGCATGCGTGCTCATGGAGATGTGATCCTCGCCCGCGGACTATGCTTGTGCGCGCAAGGAAGCGCGCAGGCCGCGCGGGCGAGAAACCAAACGGAGACGAAAGATCACCAGTGCTATCCAGGTCGTTGGCTAAGGTGTCGGGAACGACGCGGCACAGTGATGCGTCACGCCAAGACTGGCATTGATATACGTCAACCCATTGACCGGATTGAAGTTGATGGTAGTGACTGTCGACGTGCTATAGGATGTTGTTGCCGATAGAGTTCGACACAAAACTTCTTTCATAAGGTTGGCGTGATGACCCGGCGCGCGCGGTTGATCAGGTGCGTGCCTCATGAAACCGCGCGGCGCTTATTCGCGGGCCGGGCGGCCATTGTTCTGGGAAATCTCCAGCAAACTCGCCTCCAGCGCGAAGGCAAATTTGCGGATATCGAACAGCGGGTAGGTCTCGATATTCTCGGCCAACCGCAAATGAATCGCGGCCAGGGCGTCGGGGTGCGTGGCCAGGTGAACCGCGCGGTCTTCGTAAGCCGCGAGATCGGGCGAGATCAGCTCAGGAAGGCCCGCCGCCCGCAGGAAAGATTCGGCGATACGCGCGCCGAAGCGGTTTCCCGAAACCGTGAGAACCGGCAGCCCTGCCCACAGCGCATCGAGCGCCGTCGTCGATGCATTGAGTGTGAGCGTGTCCAGGAACAATCCGCACAGATAGTGGCGCGCGAGGTGGCGCGCCTTGTCCGGCAGCCGCCCCGCGAATATCAGCCGCGCCCCGTCGACCCCGCGCGTGACTGCAGCGGCGCGCAGGTTTTCCTCCACCGCGGGGCTGAGTGTGCGCGACAGCCAGAGAACGCTGCCGTCCACCCGGGCCAGGATTCGCATCCAGGCGTCAAAGACCTGGGTGTCGATCTTTTCCGGATTGTTGAATACGCAGAACACGAAGCCCTCCGGCGGTAATCCGGCTTCCTCGCGGGTCATGGGGGCGCCGATGGGGTGGGGCGATGCGCAATGGTAGGTGTCAGGCAGCCGGATCACCCGCGCGCCGTAGAGCGCCTCTTCGCCCGGCGGAACCACGGTCGCGTCGGCGATCACATAATCGATGGCCGAGAGTTCGCAGTTGCCGGCATGGCCCAGCCAGAACACCTGTGTGCGGGCAGGACGCGCCGCGACCACCGGCAGCAACGCCAAAGTCATATAGCCGTCGAGATAGATGAGGATGTCTATATCCCGCGCGGCAATGGCGGCGGCCATGTCCTCGGCCGTGTCGGGCAAAACGACAAAGTGTTCGGCGCCCTCGGCGATGGCTTGGGTAAACGATGTTTCCGGGCCCTGCGGGAGATAGAACACATGGACCTCGATCCGCGCGCGGTCGTGCGCGGCGAACAGGGCCTCGGTGACATGCCCGATCGGGTGGTCGCGCAGCATGGAGGACAGATAGCCAACCCTGAGCCGGCCCTCGCGTCGTGCCGGCGCGCGTGGAGACGGGGGGCGCGCGAGTTGCCGGTCGATTGCCGCCGTCACCGGCCGGTACAGCGCCGGCGGCATCGGACGCAGCACCGCCTGATAAGCGATCAAAGCCAGATGCATCCAGGCCATGCCGTCGAGGTTGGTCTGGCCAAGGTTGTGCAGGAGTTCGCGATGACAAACGCCCGCCTCCGCCAACCGGCCTTCCACACCGTGAATGGTGAGCAGGCGCGAGAGGGCGAACACGTGGCCGGGGCTGCGCTCAAGCGCCGCTTCGTAGTGACGCCGCGCCTCGGTGTAAGCGTTGATCGTGTCGGCGGACCAGGCGCGTTGCAAAAGCGCGCGTGTGACTTCGTCGTCGGTCGCGGCGCCCTCCAGAAGGACGCGCGCGGTCGCGTTATCCGGATCTTTGGCGAGAA
>CANJOI010000130.1 GCA_947475365.1 Fidelibacterota bacterium
CGCGCTTCGCCAACCCGTTCCGCGCCGCCAACCTGGGCTTCATCGACGACGTGATCATGCCCCACGGCACCCGCCGTCGCCTGTGCCGCTCGCTCGCCATGCTGAAATCCAAGGAAGTGAAAAATCCTTGGAAGAAGCACGATAACATCCCGCTCTAAGGCAGGCACCGATGTTCAAGAAAATCCTCATCGCCAACCGCGGCGAAATCGCCTGCCGCGTCATCAAGACCTGCCGCAAGATGGGCATCAAGACGGTCGCGGTCTATTCCGACGCCGACCGCAGCGCGCTGCATGTGGAGATGGCCGACGAGGCCGTGCATATCGGCGAGAGCCCTTCGGCGAAAAGCTATCTTCTCATCGACCGCATCGTACAGGCCTGCAAGGACACCGGCGCCGAGGCCGTGCATCCGGGCTACGGCTTCCTGTCCGAGAACAAGGCGTTCCAGACCGCCCTGGCCAAGGCCAAGATCACCTTCATCGGCCCCGACGCTCCCGCCATCGAGGCCATGGGCGACAAGATCGAGTCCAAGAAGCTCGCGAACAAAGCCAAAGTCTCGACGGTCCCCGGCTTCATGGGCGAGATCAAGGATGTCGCCCACGCCAAGAAGATCGCCAAAGAGGTCGGCTATCCGGTGATGATGAAAGCCTCCGCCGGCGGCGGCGGCAAAGGCATGCGCATCGCGCGCAACGAATCCGAGGTCGAGGAAGGCTTCCTGCGCTCGCAGTCAGAAGCGAAATCCTCCTTCGGCGACGACCGCATGTTCATCGAGAAATACATCGAACAGCCGCGCCATATCGAAATCCAGGTGATCGCCGACCGGCATGGCAACACGCTGTATCTGAACGAGCGCGAATGTTCGATCCAGCGCCGCCATCAGAAGGTCATCGAAGAGGCACCGAGCCCGTTCCTGGACGAGAAGACCCGCAAGGCCATGGGCGAGCAGGCCGTGGCCCTGGCGAAGGCCGTCAAATACGTCAGCGCCGGGACGGTGGAGTTCATCGTCGACACCAAGCGCAACTTCTACTTCCTGGAAATGAACACACGTCTTCAGGTGGAGCATCCGGTGACCGAGCTGATCACCGGCCTGGACCTTGTGGAGTTGATGATCCGCATCGCCTACGGCGAAAAGCTGCCCTTCAAGCAGAAGGACGTGAAGATCAACGGCTGGGCCATGGAAGCGCGCGTCTACGCGGAAGATCCGTACCGCAACTTCCTGCCGTCGACCGGGCGCCTGGTGCGCTACCTGCCGCCGGAAGAGAGCAAGACCGTGCGCGTCGATACCGGCGTGCAGGAGGGCGGCGAGATCAGCGTGTTCTACGACCCGATGATCGCCAAGCTCTGCACCTACGGCAAAGACCGCAAGACCGCCATCGCCCATATGCGCGACGCGCTCGACGCCTATTACATCCGCGGCGTCTCGCACAACATCCCGTTCCTCGCGTCCGTCATGGGCAAAAAGAAGTTCGAGGACGGCAAGCTCTCGACCAACTTCATCGCCGAGGAATACCCGGACGGCTTCTCGGACAAGGACCTGCCGGCCAAGGACCCCGTGCCCCTGGTGGCGGTGGCGGCGTTGGTGCACAGCGCCCGCATGCATCGCGCGGCGGCCATCACCGGCCAAATACCGGGGCATGGGCGCAAGGTGCCGGACGCCTGGGTCGTTGTGGTGTCCGGTCACGGCAGCGACGACGTCGAGCATAAGGTTGCCGTCACTCACGGTGACGATGGTTTCGCCAGCGGCCGGGTGAAGGTCGGCAAGGCCACGGTGCAGGTGGCCTCGGATTGGACCTTCACCGACACGCTATTCGTGGGTGAGATCGGCGGCGCTCCGGTCACCGTCCAGGTGGAGCGCCGCGGCGTGGGCTACCGCCTGTCTCACGCGGGCGCCCAGCTCGACGTCATGGTGCTGACCGCGCGCGAAGCCGAACTCGCCCGCCTCATGCCGCACAAGCCGCCGCCGGATCTTTCCAAATACCTGCTTTCGCCCATGCCGGGTCTCCTGGTGTCGCTGGCGGTCAAGGAAGGCCAGGATGTGAAGGCCGGCGAGACGCTGGCGGTGGTCGAGGCCATGAAGATGGAAAACGTCCTCAAGGCCGAGCGCGACGGCGTGGTGAAAAAGATCCACGAGGCGCCCGGCGCGTCGCTGGCCGTGGACCAGATGATCCTGGAATTCGGCTGAGGCTGGCGTGGTGGAGACCGTCACCCGCCGCTTGACCATTACCGGCCGCGTGCAGGGGGTCGGCTACAGGGACTGGTGCCTGCGCACCGCCCGCGCCGCCAGCCTGACCGGCTGGGTGCGCAACCGCGCTGACGGGTCGGTGGAAGCTGTGGTGAAAGGGCCGCCGGAGACCGTGGAGGTTTTCGTGGCCGCCTGCCACGCCGGGCCGCCGCTGGCGCGCGTCACGGGGGTGGACACCGCGCCCATCGAGGAGTCCCTCGACCCGGGCTTCCGGCAGCTGCCTACGGCTTGAGCGCAAATACTTCCGCGAATTCGTCCTCAAGGACGGCATCCACCTCATCCATCGTGGCCGCGACTCCCAGGTCCTTTAGCGACGTGACCCCGTGCGCCGAAATTCCGCAGGGCACGATGCCCGAGAAATGGGCCAGGTCGGGCGCGACGTTGAGCGCCAGGCCGTGGAAAGCGATCCAGTGGCGCACCCGCACGCCGATGGCGCCGATCTTATCCTCTCGGGGGCCAAGGGGTGTCTGGCGCTGCACCCAGATACCGATGCGGTCTGCCCGGCGCTCGCCGGTGACCCCGAACCGGGCCAGGGTGCGGATCATCCATTCTTCCAAGGTATGCACGTAGCAGCGCACATCGGCTGTACAGCTTCGCGGCCGCTGCAGATCCAGCATGGCGTAGACCACCCGCTGGCCGGGGCCGTGATAGGTGTACTGGCCGCCCCGCCCGGTCCGGAACACCGGGAAGCGGTCCGGTTCCAGGAGATCCGTGGCCTGGGCGCTGGTGCCCGCGGTGTAGAGGGGCGGGTGCTCCAGGAACCACAGGCATTCGGGCGCCGTGCCGGCCCGTATGGCGGCCACACGGGCCTCCATGGCGGCCATGGCCTCGGGGTAGGGCACGGGGGCCGGGGAGCGATGAATCTGCACGCCAGAGCCCGATAACGGCCCTGCCGGCAGAAGAGGACGGGATGCATCCATGACAATCACCGGCATAACCCCATGACCCCTTGGAAAACAAGGTGGAGCAGCGGGTCGGGAGAGGCATATGAGGCGGCCCCTCTTTCTTGCAAGGGGGCGGGGTATCTGGTATCCACCGGCCTCCTCGTTCCCGGGGGGCGGTTTTAGCCCCTCGTGACCACCCCAAGTGCGGTCGTGGCGGAATTGGTAGACGCGCAGCGTTGAGGTCGCTGTGGGGCAACCCGTGGAAGTTCGAGTCTTCTCGACCGCACCATTCGACTCTTGCATTTTTGACCTGGAAACCATCGTCCCGCGCGGACGGTGGCTTTTTCCGTATGGCGCGGTCGATTCTTTAAGTCCGGTCCGGCCTTTTGTCTGCCGGTCCGGCCTATGGCCTCCCGCTGGGCGGCCTCCCCGAGGGGCGCACCATTCGATGTGCTCCCCGCCGCCGCCCGAGGCTTTCCCTAACGAACTGCGGCGTACTCACCGCGCTTTGCAGTACCGTCATCTTCTGCGCGACCTTTTTTGTTTGATCTGCTTCCGCGCCTCCGGCACAAGGGGTTGACGCAGTCCTTCGGGCCTCGCGTTTCCTCACAATCCGCGCTTTCGGGTGCGCCATGACCGGCACCGAAGTACCTTCGCAGCCCCAAGGCGGGCCGCCTCAAGCAGGGGCGCCTGCGCACGCCAGTCCTTTGATTGGCGATGGCGACGCATTGGACGAAGGCTTCGAACTTGACCCCGCCTTTGTCGAGGACGTGGCGGCGGCCTTGCGCGCCGACGACAAGGGGCTCGCCCGCACGCTGGTCGCGGATCTCCATTACGCCGATATGGCCGACCTGCTCGAGCGCCTTGATGGCGAGGACCGCCGCCTGCTGGTGGATGCCATCCGCGACGACTTCAACGCCGATGTCCTCCCCGAACTCGCCGGCGACGTGCGCGACGACGTCATGGACGCGCTCGGCTTCGAGGACTTCGCGGTCGCGCTGACGGAACTGGATTCGGATGACGCGGTCTATGTGGCGGGCAAGCTCGACGCCGACGAACGCGAGAAGATCCTGAGCCGCATGCCGCAAGCCACCCGCGCGCTGATCGAACAGGGCCTGTCCTACGCGGAGTCCTCCGCCGGCCGTCTGATGCAGCGGGAACTGGTGGCGGTTCCCAATTACTGGACCGTGGGCGAGACCATCGACTACCTGCGCTCGACCCGTTCATCGCCCGACAAGTTCCACGCCGTGTTCGTGGTCGATCCGCGCCACCGCCCGCAGGGCGTGGTGGAACTGCACCGGATGCTGACCTCCAAGCGCCCCGTGAAAATGGCCGACATCGTCGATCCCGAGATTGACGTTATCCCGGTGGACATGGAGCGCGACGAGGTGGCCTTCCTGTTCCGTCAGCGCAACATCTCCGCCGCGCCGGTGGCTGATAAATCCGGCCGCCTGATCGGCCAGATCACCATCGACGACGTGGTCGACGTGATCGAAGAAGACGCCGGCCAGGAGATGCTGAAGATGGCCGGCGTGCGCGCCACCGACGACTCCAGCCTCTACCGCAGCATCATGACCACCGCCCAGTCGCGGTTCCTCTGGCTGGTGGTGAACCTCGGCACCGCATTCCTGGCCTCCTCGGTCATCGGTGTCTTCGAGAAGTCCATCGAGCAGCTGTCGGCGCTGGCGGTGCTGATGCCGATCTGCGCCTCCATGGGCGGCAACGCCGGCACCCAGACCCTGGCGACGGTGGTGCGGGCGCTGGGCACCCGCGACCTGAACGCCAACAACGCGCTGCGCATCGCCTGGAAGGAAATCTTCGTCGGGTTGATCAATGGACTCTTGTTTGCCGTGATCACCGGCGTCATCGCCTACCTCTGGTTCCACGACCAAATGCTGGCGGTGGTGATCGGCACCGCCATGGTCACCAACCTGATCGCGGCCGGCTTCGCTGGGATCACGATCCCCCTGGTCCTGGACCGCTGGGGCCTGGACCCAGCCGATTCCGCGGTGGTTTTCCTCACCACCGTGACCGTTGTGGTGGGCTTTTTCTCGTTCCTCGGGCTAGCCACCTGGATCATGCTTTAGATGGTCAAGGGGGGCGGGGGCGGGTACACTTGCGTCCCGACCGCCGGAGCGTCCATGGCCGAAAACGAAGTCAAGTTCATCACCCCGCCGAACAACCTCCGGCAAAAGCAGAAGTTGGCGGGCGTTACCGGCACTATCGACGCCAATTGGATGGAAGCGGCCGAGCGTTCGATGCTGACCGCCAAATTCGACTACCTCGCCGCCGTTCAGGAAGATCTGACGCGCCTTACCGCCGCCTATGACACGGCGCTGAAGGACCCCGCCAACCGCGCCGAACATGTGCGCGCGCTTTATGCCGAAGTGCAGGGCGTGAAGGGGCAGGGGGCCAGCTTCGGCTATCCGCTGGTCAGCACCGTGGGCGCCCAGCTCGCGCGTTTCATCGAAGACGCCGGCGACGATCTCACCAACGCTCAGCTCGAAGTGGTCAAGGTGCATGTCGAGGCTATCCGCCTGATCATCACCCAAAAGATGGAAGGCGACGGCGGACCCATCGGCCAGAAAGTCGTGGCCGGTTTAGGCGCGGTCATTAAGAAAATGGCGGGCGAGACATCCGCTGCGCCGCCGCAGTAACTAGTTCTCGTGGCATCCGTCGCGCCGAAGGCGCGCCAGACAGAATCGTTAGATGCTAGCCCTTCGTAGCATCTAACGGCGTCATAAATTCGTACCGGCGGTACGCTTCCACGCCATCCAGCACCACGCCATCGAACCCGAGGTCCATGATGCCGGCGAAGTACTTGCCGACGATGGCCTTCCACGCGGGGTTCCAGAATTCCACGACGTAGCTTCCCGGCTTGCCGGGCGCACGCGCCTGAATCCAGGACGGCGCGCCGATTTTCCAGTCGCGCTGCCAGTAATAGCGTTCGTCCTCGGCGTAGCCGAGGCTGAGCCGCGCCAGCACCAGGCGCCGGGCGCCCATCTGCTTGAATTTCAGGCTGTGGATGGCGCTCTTCGAGAGCGGCATGTTGCCGCGGTAGAACGCATCGGTGATCAGGACGTCGTAATTGGTGGCGGCCATGGCCGCGATCCATTCGTCGCGTGACGGATACCCGCGGCTGTCCAGCATCATCAGCATGTTCTTGGCGTCGGCCAGCACCTCGACGTTGCCGGAGTTCTCCGGCGCGGGGCGGCGGGTCGGCACGCGGTCGAAGGTGTCGTTCTCGTCCAGGTCGATATGCGCCACCACACCCATGCGGATCGCCGCTTGCAGCGCGGCTGAGCCTTGCGCGGCGTCGGCGCAGTGGTCGACCGACAGCATTTTCACGCCCTGCTTCATCATCGCCGCCAGGTCGACGCGCGGCACGCGCAAGGGCGCGCAGAATTGTCCGTTGAGCAGCACGCCGTCGATGCGCTGGAGATAGCGGCGCATGGGCGCGCCCACCGGCACGATCGCGTCTGGCGCGATCTTGGCGGTGCGGTCGCGTTTGATTTCCTCGAGGTCGAACTCGCGCCGGCTCCAGCCGGTGAGGTCGAAGCCGGGCTCGGTCACCACCACGAATTTCGGGTTGCGGCCATGGGCGTAGATCGAGAGGTCCTCGATCATGGTGCGCATGTGTTCGCGGTGGTTGGGGATTTCCTGCAGGGGCACGTCGAGGATTTCGACTTCGCCCAGCAGCATGCGGGTGCGGTCGGTCGAGGTGTCGACTTCCGGCGCGTTCGACTGCCGCGCCTTGGGCGGCGGCACCGGCACCACCGGTGCGGCGTCGGTTTTCGCCGCGGGTTCTTCGGTGTCGGCGGACCCTTCGAGTCCGGCGCCGGCGCCTGGGGGCGGGCCCAGTTGGCGCTGTGGCGGCGGTGCCGCCGCGCCCATGGCGAGGCTCGTCACCAAGGACGTGGCGATTGCGACGGCTAGAGGCAGGGTCAGGTACTTCAAGGCACACGCTCCGCGACCGCATCGCCAATGGCGAGGCTCGAGGTCGAACCGGGCGATTCTATGCCGTAAAGCGCGATGAAACCGTTAATGCCGGTCTGTTCCGGGGTTTGGATCATGAAATCCACCCCAGGCTCGCCAGGCCCTTGAATTTTTGGACGAATTCCACTGTAGCCGGGGCGGAGGGCGCCGTCGGGGAGGTCCGGCCAGTATTTACGGATTTCGGCGTAGAACAGGCCGATGCGGCTTTCATCCACATGATAGTCGAGCGTTGTGACCCACTGCAGGTCCGGCCCGAAGCGGCCCTGGCCGGCCATATCCAGGGTGTAGTGGATGCCAAGACTGGCGACGCCTGGCAGGGGATAGATCAGCCGGGTGAACGGCGGCCTGCCGGAAAGATAGAAGTAGTTGCCCTTGGCGTAGTGCTGCGCCGGGACGCTGTCCGGCCGTACGCCCTTGAGGGTGCGGCTCAGCGGCTGGGCGCCCAGGCCGGCGCAGTTGATCACCGTGCGCGCCGCGATCCGCATGGCGGCGCTGCCGCCGACGTCCAGCACAACGTGCCCGGTTTTTCCAGCCAGGTCCCCCGCGCCGCCGCCCGTGACGGGGCTGTTGTAGGCGATGACGCCGCCTGATGTTTCAATGTCGCCGATCATCGCCAGCATGTACCCGTGACTGTCGACGATGCCGGACAGCGGCGAATGCAGCGCGGCGGCGCAGTGCAGTGCCGGTTCCAGCCGCTGGGCTTCGGCTTTGGTCATCCAGGTCATGTGCACGCCGCTCAAGCCAGCGTGGGCCTGGAGTTTCTTCAGGCCCGGAACCTGCGATTCATCCTCGGCGTAGACCAGTTTGGTGGTGCGCTTGTAGTTGATCCGGTAGGCGTCGCAGAAGGCATAGAGCTTGTCGCGGCCTTCGACGCACAAGCGTTCCTTCAAACTGCCGTGCGCATAATAGATCCCGGCGTGGATCACCTCGCTGTTGCGCGAGCTGGTGACCGCCCCGAAGGTGGTCTCGGCTTCGAGGACCAGCACCTCGCGTCCCTTGCGGGCCATGGCGCGGGCGACGGCCAGTCCCACCACGCCCGCCCCGATCACCACACAATCCGCTGTTTCCATACGCCGGTCCGCCGCTCTTACTGCCGGTCCACAAGATCAAGTTTTCGGGACGTTCTCACAAGGCTATAACTCCGCCGCCGCCGGAGATAGACTCAAACCTATGCCTTTTACCCTCATGTTCCCCGTGACCTTGTGACGCCTCGCATCATCGTTTTCGGCAATGAAAAGGGCGGCACCGGCAAGTCCACCCTGGCCATGCATCTGATCGCGGCCCTCCTGCACCAGGGCCGCAGCGTTGGCACGCTCGACCTTGACGCCCGGCAAGGCACGCTGTCGCGCTATGTCGCACATCGCCGGCGGACGGCGGCCACCGAGACCTGGGTGCCCCTGCCGTCGCATCTGGCGGTCATGCCCGACCAAGACACCAGCGCCGTGGCCGAGGCCCTTGCGCAGCTTGGCGGCAACGATGTGATCGTGGTGGACACGCCGGGTCATGACAGCATCCTGTCGCAGGCCGGCCATACCTATGCCGACATCCTGGTCACGCCGATCAACGACAGCCTGGTGGACTTCGATGTGCTGGCGACGGTGGACCCCGAGAAGCTGACCGTCGCGCGCCCGAGCCACTATTCCGAACGGGTGTGGAAGGCCAAGCAACTCCGCGCCAAGCGCGATGGCGGATACATGGACTGGGTCGTGGTGCGCAACCGCCTTGGCCAGCTGGACGCCCGCAATAAACGCCAAGTCGCGAAACTTACCGCCGAGCTGGCGCGCCGCATCGGGTTCCGGGTCGCCGATGGCATCCACGAGCGCGTGATTTACCGCGAACTGTTCCTGGAAGGTCTTACCGCCGAGGACCTGGCGGTGCTGAGCCATCGCAAGACCGCCGCCATGTCTCATGTCGCGGCCCGCCAGGAAATGCGCACACTCCTGGCGGCGCTGGGGCTGGACGCGGCGCCGCGGGCGCAGGCGGTCTGAATGATCATCGTCGTTCTCCTTGGCCTCGTGGTCCTGGTGACGGCACTGACCTTGGCGCGCTGGTACGCGACCGCCGATGTGAAGAACCTGAAACGCACCTTGGCCTGGCTGGGGATCGGCCTGCTGGCCTTGGCGGCCGCGTTCCTGGCGCTCACCGGGCGCATGGGCCCGGCGTTGGCCGCGCTCGCGGGCCTCATGGTCTGGGCGGGGCGCATCATCAACCTGCTGCACATGGGCCGTCAGTTCGGCGGCGTATTTGGCGCCAGGCGCGCGCCGCCGGGCTCCTCCGGACCGGAAATGACCGAGGAGGAAGCCTTGCGCATCCTCGGCCTCGCGCCGGGCGCCACGGCTGACGACATCAAAGCCGCCCACCGGCGGATCATCGAACAGATCCACCCCGACCGCGGGGGTTCGGATTACCTGGCCGCGAAAGTGAATATCGCCAAGGATTTTCTATTGAAAGCTCAAGGGCGTACCTGATGGCGGGGTTTCCCGGTTGTAAGGTTGCCAGGGCTTCTCAAGCATGGCAGATAAAACGCGCTCTTCTTTCCCCGCGTCCTAATTTCCGAGGACATTGATGCCCAAATCCGTGCGTAAAGCGGTGCTTCCCGTGGCCGGTCTCGGCACGCGCTTCCTGCCCGCGACCAAAGTGGTCCCCAAGGAGATGATCCCGGTCATCGACCGCCCCGTGGTCCAGTATGCGGTGGAAGAGGCGCGCGCCGCCGGCATCGAGGAATTCATCTTCGTCAGCGCCGAGGGCAAGGAAGCCATCACGGAGCATTTCAGCGCCCAGCCCCGGCTTGAGCACATGCTCAGCTCCAAGGGCAAGACCGCCGAACTCGCGCTGGTGACCGGCTGCAACATGCCCAGGGACAAGCTCCACACCGTCATCCAGGGTGATCCCCTGGGGCTTGGCCATGCCGTGTGGTGCGCCTGGAAGCTGTTGGGCGATGAGCCGTTCGCCGTGATCCTGCCCGACGACATGGTGCTCTCGGACAAGCCCTGCCTCGCACAACTGATCGAAGCCCACGCCAAGGTCGGCGGCCATGTGGTGGCGGTTGAGGATGTGCCCAGGGAGCAGACCAACCGCTACGGCATTCTGGACGTTCTGTCCGAGGACGGCCGCTTCGCCAAGGCCAAGGGGTTGGTGGAAAAGCCCAAGCCCGAGGAGGCGCCCTCGACCCTGGCGATCATCGGCCGCTATGTCCTTGATCCGGTGGTTTTCAAGGAACTCGATAAAAAAACCAAGGGAGCGGGGAACGAAATACAGCTCACGGACGCTCTCAACAGGACTATTTCCGAGGTGCCCTTCCACGGGTACCGGTTCGAGGGGCGGCGTTATGATTGCGGCACTCGTGTCGGTTTCGTGGAGGCCAATGTGGCCTTTGGCCTCGCGCACCCGGAG
>CANJOI010000131.1 GCA_947475365.1 Fidelibacterota bacterium
CTATTTTCGCCGTCTTCTTGCACCCGGAGCCCCAATCCTAGCCGCCAGGATAGCCAGGCAGGCGGCTGGTAAGGTGAGTAGATATTTTGATCGGCGGTTGTATAATTACGGGCCGCTATCAACTTCCCTACATATGTTGAGACGGACGTGTGCGCGCGATGCTGGATTCCGAGCCCGCCATCACCGATTCAAGGTCCCGCATCCTGATCGTCGAGGACGATCCGTTTGTGCGCGATATCCTGGACATCTACCTGACCAGCGAAGGCTACCGGGTGACGACCGCGGGCAGCGGCCAGGAGATGCGCGAACGCCTGGCGGCGCAACCGGTCGACCTGGTGCTGATGGACGTCAAGTTGCCGGGCGAGGACGGCTTCACGCTCACGCGCTACCTGCGGTCCCACCACAAGGTGGGCATCATCATTATCACCACGCGTCATGAAACCGTGGACAAGGTGGTCGGCCTGGAATGCGGCGCCGACGACTATGTGATCAAGCCGTTCGAGGAACGCGAAGTGCTGGCGCGCATCCGCAGCGTGCTGCGGCGCGTGAGCGACCAGGCGGCGGCCGTGCCCGCGCCGGCCAGCGGCAACCGCCTGTCCTTCCATGGCATGACACTCGATCCCGACAACGGCTTCCTCCAGGCCAATGGTCATAGCCAGACCCTGACCGGGCACGAATGCCGCCTGCTGGCGCATCTCGTGCGGCATGCCGGTCAGCCGCAAGGGCGCGAGGAGCTGATGACCCAGGTCTTGCATCGGGCGTGGTCGCCGCTTGACCGCAGCATCGATGTCCTGATCACGCGCCTGCGCCAGAAAGTGGAAACCGATCCCCGCCACCCGGCGGTGATTAAAACCGTGCGCGGCACCGGTTACGTCGTCTCGGTTCAGAACTGAGCTAAGCGCTCGCAGCCGGGCGTCTGCCTGACCCTGGCGACCGCCTCAACCGCGGTCGCTTCGACTTTCCGCGCGGCCGCGCGGGCGGCCGCGGTGTCGCCGGCGCGCAGCGCGGTCTCAAGCGCCGCGGCGTCCGCCGAGAGCCCGTACGCACCGACAATGCCGGCGCTGCCTTTGATACGATGGGCCGCCTCCACGGCGGCTTCCAGACGCTGCGAGGCGAAACCCGACACGATGATCTGAACACCCTCCTCGATACCCGCACACCATTCGGATAGAACGCGCGCCAGGCGCTCGGGCTCGTTCCCGTAGATGGCCGCAAGATTGCGCGTGTCCACGATCTGCGCTGCCGGGGACTCGGCTCCGGCCGCAGACAAGGGGCCTGCGGCGGCGGCCCCCGGTATCCACCGGTCCAGCATCGCGCTCAGGGTGCGGATCTCGATGGGCTTGGACAGATAGTCATCCATGCCGGCCGCGAGACACCGCGCCGCCTCGCCGGGGAGCGCATTGGCGGTGACCGCGATGATCGGCATGCGCGGCCGCCCCGCCCCGTCGGCATCCCGGGCTGTCTCCAGTTCCCGGATGCGCTTCGTCAAGGCGAACCCGTCCATTCCCGGCATATGACAGTCGCACAAAAGGATCGGGTAGAGGGTGGTTTCAAGGGCCTTGAGCGCGGAGGCGCCGTTCTCGGCGATATCGCAGTCAAACCCCAGGATGGAAAGCTGCTGGCACAACACATCCTGGTTGATGGGATTGTCCTCCGCCACCAGGACGACCCGTCCTTCCGCGCGCGCGGTGGCGGCGGTTTCCTCGCGCACGACGGCGAAGCCGGTGTGCGGCTCGGCGCGGCGGGTCACGATGGCGAGGGCGGCGCCCGCCGGATCGGCGGCGCGCTTGGCCTTGGCCAACAACTCGCCGCGCCGCAGGGGATAGGCGCTGATGCTGTCCACGGATTGAGCCGCGGTGACCGCGGTGCGCGGCCGGAGCCACAGCAGCGCGGGCGCGGCGTGGGCCATGGCCTTGAGGGCGCCGCTGACAGCGGCAATATCCTCGGCCTCCGAGTCCGGCCCCACCAGCACCAGCACGGGACCGGGCGCGACCTGGGTCATTTCCGCCAGGCGGCGCGCGATCTCGCCGAGACCGCCGAGGCGCGTCACCGCGGCGCCCGCGGCTTCGAGATAGGTGAGCGCGATAGCGACAGGATCGCTCTCGACCGCCAGAACCCTGAGGCCCTCGAGAACCCTGCTGTCATCCCCGGCCGCGATCGCGACCGGCAGCGTCAGGTCCACATGAAACACCGATCCGGTCCCGGCGGCGGCGGCTTCAACGGTGATGGCGCCGTTCATGAGGTCCACGATCCGCCGGCAGATGGCGAGGCCCAACCCGGACCCGCTGCGCGCGGGGCCGCCCTGGGCAAGGCGCGAGAACGGTTGAAATAGGAACGGCCGCAGGTCCTCGGGGATGCCGATGCCGGAATCGCGTATGGAAAGACGCAAGTTCACGTTGCTCGAAGTGGCGGACGTCATGTTCACCGAGACCGCCACCGCCCCCTGATCGGTGAACTTGACCGCATTGCCGCAGAGGTTAACGAGCAGCTGGCGCACACGCACCGGGTCGCACATCACCCGCGGCAGCCGCGGGTCGGTTTCACAGGTGACCGTCAGGCCTTTGGCGCCCGCCTGGCCGGCGACGAAGGCCGCGCAGTCCTCGGCCAGGGCGCCGATGTCCGTCGGCGCCGGCGTCAACGTCACCGAGGTGGACTCGAGGCGCGCGAAGTCGAGCACGTCGTCGATGATGCGCATAAGCGCGAGGGATGAGGATTCCGCGGTGGCGATGATGCGCCGCTGTTCCTCGGTCAACGAGGTATGGCTGAGTATTTCGAGCATCCCCATGACGCCCATGAGCGGGGTGCGGATCTCGTGAGTGACCGCACCCCACACCGCCGCATCCTGCGGACGGAGCGAGTCCGAAGAGCCGTGGGGAGGTTCGGCCTTACTCACGCGCTCGTGTTCCTTTCAGAAGTGCTGGTCGCGGGCGCCCACGCGTAAATCGAGCATAGGCGGTTGATGAACCTTTCGCGAGCATCGCGAAGGGGTTGGCTTGGAGCACGGCACAACCTTACATTAGGGGTATGAGCGAAATAGACCGCAGTATCCTTTCATCCCGCGTCGGCAACCGCTTCATTCAGCGCCTGCTGGACATGGTGGGCGGCCGCGCCGTCGGCCGCCTGACGCTGTTCTTTCCCGATGGCGGGCAATACACGATCGCAAGCCGGGCCTCCGCCGACAAGCGCCCCGATCTGAATGCGGTCATTCATTGCCACCGCTGGCGCGCCGGGCGGCGCTTCCTGACCGAGGGCGACACCGCCTTCCTCGAAGCCTATGTCGATGGCGATTGGGACAGCCCTGACCTCGCCTCGGTGATCGAATGGGCCGCGCTCAATGCGCAAGGGTTGTCGGTCGGGAGCGTGCGCGAGCGGATCTCCACCCTGCGCTACCGGATTTTCCACCTGCTCAACGCCAACACCCGCGCCGGCGCCCGCCGCAACATCGCCGCCCACTACGACCTGGGCAACGCCTTCTACCAGCAGTGGCTGGACCCGACGATGACCTATTCGTCGGCCCTGTTCGCGAGCCCGAATCAGTCGCTGCCGGAAGGCCAGATCGAGAAATACCGGCGGATCGCCAAAGCCCTCGACCTGAGGCCCGAGCATCACGTCCTGGAAATCGGCTTCGGCTGGGGCGGATTCGCCGAGTTCGCGGCCAAGGAATATGGCTGCCGCCTCACCGGCTTGACGCTATCGAAGGAACAACTCGCCTTCGCCGGCAAGCGGCTGCAGGCCCAGGGACTGTCCGACCGGGTCGATCTGCGCTTCCAGGACTACCGCGATGTCCAAGGCACTTTCGACCGCGTGGCGTCCATCGAGATGTTCGAAGCGGTCGGCGAGTCCAACTGGCCGCGGTATTTCGACACCGTGCGCGAGCGCCTCGCCCAGGGCGGCGCGGCCGCCCTGCAGATCATCACCATCGCCGAGGACCGGTTCGAGAACTACCGCCGGAGCGCGGACTTCATCCAGCGCTACATCTTCCCCGGCGGCATGCTTCCGACGGTGGAACGCCTGAAGACCCAATTCGCGGACGCCAAACTCACCTTCGACGGCGCGCTGATGTTCGGCGACAGCTACGCCGCCACCTTGCGCCAGTGGCGCGACCGGTTCCTCGCGGCCTGGGGCAGCATTGAACCTTTGGGCTTCGACGAGCGTTTCCGGCGCATGTGGGAAATGTACCTCGCCTATTGCGAAGGCGGTTTCCGCGCCCAGGCCATCAACGTCGGCCAATTCAAACTGGTGCGCGAGTAGCGCCCTTGCATCCACGGGCACAGGGCGTCTTGGACTTCTGGTTTGGGCCGCCCTCTTCGCCCGGCTACGGCAAGCCGCGCGAGGAATGGTTCGAGAAGGATCCGGACTTCGACGCGGCGATCCGTCACCACTTCCTGGCCGACTATGAGCAGGCCCGCGACGGCGCCTATGACGCCTGGCAGGAGACTCCGGCCGAATGCCTGGCCTTGGTGATTCTGCTCGACCAATTCCCGCGCAATATGTTCCGCGACGACAGCCGCGCCTTCGCCGCCGACACCAAGGCCCTGGACTGCGCGCGTCACGCGGTGGCCGCGGGGTTCGACCGCAAGGTCGGCGATACCGGCGCCACGTTCTTCTACCTGCCGTTCGAGCACGCAGAGGACATCGGCAGCCAGGACCGCGCGCTGGAACTGTTCCATGGCCTGCCCGGCTGGGAAGCGCCCGGAAGTCCCTATCAATATGCGCGCCGCCATTGGGATATCATCCGGCGATTCGGGCGCTTCCCCCATCGCAACAAGGCGCTGGGGCGCGCCAGCACGCCGGTGGAAGCGGACTTCCTGCAGCTGCCGGACTCGGGCTTCTAGAGGATCGTGCGCGATTTCAGCGCGCACACGATCCTCTACCTATTGATTTGTCGCATCGTTCTCGCCGAAAACCGGCCCCCACTTTTCGGCACGATGCTCAGGTAAGGACACGACAATGCGCGATATGGCCGAGCCGCAACGCACTGGGCGCAATGTGTTGGGCGGACCGCTGACCTTATGTTCGGCCACCCCCACCACCGGTTTTTTTCGCGACGGCTGCTGCAACACCGGACCGCAGGACGTGGGCTCGCACACGGTGTGCGCCGTCATGACTGCGGAGTTCCTCGCCTTCAGCGCCAAGGCGGGCAACGATCTCTCCACGCCGATGCCCGAATATGGATTTCCGGGTTTGAAACCCGGCGACCGCTGGTGCCTGTGCGCGCCCCGCTGGCAAGAGGCGTTCAACGCGGGGATGGCGCCGCGTGCTGTGCTCCAGGCGACCCACGAAGACGCGCTAGACTACGCGAAGCTTTCAGATCTCAAGCTTCACGCTGTCGATCTCAACTGATTTCAGCAATTTCACGCGTCCTCAATTGCCGCGATTCGCGATTTGATCTACAGGGATTCTTGAGGCTCTCGCATATCCGTGGGAGCGATACTTGGGGAACTCTGAGATGAAATATGTACTCGCGATTGCTTTAGCGCTGGGCATCGGCGCATCCGCCCAGGCGGCGACGCCGGCCACGCACACCGCGATTGCCGCGAAATCCGAAAGCGTCTCGGGCGCGATCAAAGCCGGCGACCTGCAAGCCAAGGACACCAAGGCGAAGAAGAAGAAAAAGAAGAAGGGCTCACACGCCTAATTCTTTGCCGCGCATTCTTCGCGGCATGAGACCAGAACGGCCGGTGAAAACCGGCCGTTCGTATTTCTACGGACTGGATTGTTTGAGGCGCGTCGAAGTCGCCATCAGGCCGGGGGCCTACGCGAGCCAGGCGGACAGTGGGACGTGTTTGTCGACCACGACCGCGAGGAAGACCCCGGCCAGGTATTGCATGGAAAACAGGAAATTACGCCGCGCCCAGGCGGGCGACGGATCGCGCACGAGCTTTACATTGAGCCACAGGAATCGGAGGCCGAAGGCCGTCGAGATCACGCCATAGAGCCAGCCAAGCTGGCCAAAGGCCACCGGCAACAGCGCCGAGCCCACCAGCGCCACGGTATTGCCGAGGATCCATTTCGCGCACACCGCGTTGCCCGCCACCACGGGCAGCATCGGCACGCCGGCCTTGGCGTAGTCGTCCTTGATCAGGATCGCCAGCGACCAGAAATGCGACGGCGTCCACAGGAACAGCGTGATCGCCATCAACGCCGGCAGCAGCCAGAGATTGGGATCCACCGCCGCGGCGCCGCCAAGGACGGCGAAGCTGCCGGCGGCGCCGCCGATGATGATGTTGGTCCAGTGCCGGCGCTTGAGCCACACGGTGTAGACGATGCCGTAGACGAAGGCGCCCAGGAACAGGTGCGCGGCCACCACCCAGTTGAAGGCCAGCAACGCCAGCGCGCAGCCCGCCACCAGCAGGAGGCCCGCGAACAGCAGCGCATTGCGCACATCGGCCACGGAGCCGTTGACCAACGGGCGCTTGGCGGTGCGCGGCATCAGGCCGTCGATGTCGCGGTCGTAGAACTGATTGAAGACCGCCGAACCCGACGAGCCCAGCAGCATGGCGATGAACAGTACGGCGAGCTGGCGGGCGTCCACATGGCTGGCCACCGCCGCGTAGCCCGCCATGGCGGACAGCGCGATCAGAAAGCCGATGCGGAGCTTCATCAGCTCGATGTAACTGCGAAAACGCATTTTGGCTTTTCGGTCCTAACGCACAGAGGCGCCGGGAGTAACACCGGCGGGTCGGGACGCCAACAATAATCTGGCCGCGAGTACGATGAAGATAATACCACCGATCACGGCGATCAGCCCGCCCGCGCCCTCGGTCGCCATGGCGGCGATTTTTGTCACGTTATCAAGATCTTGGTCTGCGCCAGCCGCCTTGCGCACCACCCCACCCATGCCCGCCACATACAATCCCACGGAATGCAGCAGCTGGCCGAGACCGAGCAGCACATACATGGCGGTGCGCAGGCGCCGGCGCACGGTGCGCTTTCCCGCCAGCGGCAGGAACAGGCCGAAGTAGAGCGTCATAAACACCAAGGTCACGGCGATCAGCATGGCGTGGTAATGCGCGGGCGTACGGGTATCGACCGAACCTTCGAAGAACCCCATGAGGCCGCCGGCGCCGAACAGCACCAGCGCCGCGATCACGCCTTTAACCTCGGGCGCGCCTTCCCAGATATCGCGCCGGCGTTTGATCAGAAGGCCGATGACATTGCAGACCACCATGATGATCGGCAGCGGCAGCGCGAACCAGTAGAGCGATGTGAAGATCATGCGCTGGCTGGGATCGCCGCCGACGAAGGTGAGATACAGGAGCGGCCCCGCACCGGCGCCCGCCACCAGGATCAGCATGGCGGTGCCGAACCACGGCGCGGTCATGGGCGTTTCGCCGAAGGCCACGCGCATGATGAAATACAGCCCGCACAGCATGAGCGCGGTCTTGGAGAACTCCAGGATGTGCCCGCCGCCCCACATGACATATTCCGCCGTGCCTTCGACACCGACGAACTGGGGCACCGTGAACCAGGCCGCGCCGACGCACACCAGCGCGATCAGGAAAATCACGCCCGCGCAGGCGACGCCGAACACACCGGCGTCCGGGTTGCGCCGGCGCGCCAGGATCAGGAGCAGCCGCACGACCGGCAGCGCCACGCATACCGCCAGCAGCCCAAGGCCCGCATAAAACAGCGGATGCAGCAGCACCGGGATGTAGTTGTTGATGGACGGCACACCGAGATTGCCCAGCGCCGGCGCCAGCAGCAGGACAAAACTCAGGCCCGCGCCGTAAACCGCCACGCGTCCGAAGAACGCCTCGAGCGGCCGGATATCCTGACCGCGCTCCCCGACAGCCTGCGCTGTCGCCACCACGGTCATGAGCCCCTGGACACCCAGGTACCAGACCACGAAGGCGAAAGTGACATGCACCACCAGAATGCGGCGGAACGCCTCGGGGCCGGTCCAGGGAAGAATATGCTCGGCGCCCGGCGCCCGCGCGGCCGCGAGTAAGAGCGCGAGCAGGCCCGCGAGCGCCAGCGCCACCAAAGGCAGCGCGATCCAGCCCTTCAGCTCCGCCATCAAATGCGGCGTGAGCTTGCCGGCAAAATTGCCGTCCACCGCCACATCCATGGGCGGCGGCATCGACCGGGCAATGAGTTCTTTATCGTCCATGCGCCATCAGCACGGGGAAAGGATCCTGCGGACAGGAAAATACGCCCGCGCGGGCGGCGCTCTCCCCCCTCATGCCGCCGTCGGAGTCAGATGGTAAAGGATGGCATAGATCACCACGCCGGTCACCGTGACGTACAGCCAGATCGGGAAGGTCCAGCGGGCAATGGCCCGATGACGCACGAAATCGCCGTGCAGCGAGCGCCAGGCGGTGACCGCGACCATGGGCGTCACCACCGTCGCCAGCACCACATGGCTGATCAGCATGGCGAAATAAACCGGCCGCGACCACTCCGGACCGCGGTAGACGAACACCGGCGCGGTGAAATGATAGAGCAGATAGCAGGCCAGAAAGACGCTGGAGACGATCAGCGCGGCGATCATGACCTTGCGGTGAGCCGTACGGTTTCCCTTGCGAATCAGGGCAAAACCGGTGATCAGCAGCACCGTCGAGACGCCGTTCAGCACGGCGTTGACGTGGGGAAGGATCGCGGCAAGCGTGGCGGTTGTTTCCAAGGCTTAGGGCCCTTTGACCGCGGTCTTGACGATAAAGCTCACATACATGAACACGGACATGCCCACGAGCATGAGGGCGAACAGGACCATCTTCTTGCGGTCGGGCTTTTCGCGATCAGGCGGGGGATTTTTATGGTCCAAAGGGCGGTTTCCTGGGGAAGTTCTAATGTGAGCGCCAAAAAGAGGGCGATATTTAACCGACGCCGGGGGTTCGGGGAACCGCCAAATGAACCCGGTTACAATGCTTCACGCATAGCTGAAGCCCTTGAATCGCGAGGCACTTCCTTTGACGCCATGGACGGCTTCGGCTAGTCTCCGCACCAAGGACTTCCGGGGGGCCGGAAGACGCGCGCCAGAGGGGTTTTCATAGCCTCGATCGCGTATTGGGGCAGTTGCGCAAAATTTTGAAAAACCTGAAAAAAACCAGTTGAACCCCTGGTCTGGCCCGCTTAAACGGGGCCAGCCCACAGGCCTGTAATGGAGACAAAGAGTGAGTCGTGTAAACCAGGCGATCGCCGCCCTTTCGAGCATGCTTTTCTCCGTCCCGGCCTGGGCCGCGGACGAGATGCCCACCCCCTCGTTCCCGACGGAATGGCAGATGGGCCTTCAAAAGGCCGCGTCGCCGGTCATGGAGAGCATGATCTCGTTCCATAACCTGCTTCTGGTCATCATCACGGCGATTTCGCTGTTCGTGCTGGCGCTGCTGATCATCTGCGCCATTCGCTTCAACGAGCGCGCCAATCCGGTGCCCGCCAAGTGGTCGCACAACACCCTGATCGAGGTGATCTGGACGGCCCTGCCGGTCCTGATCCTGGCGCTGGTGGCGGTGCCATCCTACCGCCTGCTCTATCTCCAGGACCGCATCGAACAGGCCGACATGACCCTGAAGATCGTGGGTAACCAGTGGTACTGGTCCTACGAATACCCCGACAGCGAAATCACCTTCGACGCGATCGCCACCCCCGACAAGGACATCAAGCCGGGCCAGCATCGCATGCTCGAAACCGACAACCACGTCATCCTGCCGGTCGACAGCAACGTTCGCCTGCTGATGACCGCCACCGACGTGATCCACGCCTGGGCCATTCCGGCCTTCGGCGTGAAGCTCGACAACGTCCCCGGCCGCACCAACGAAACCTGGGTGCGCCCGACCAAGCTGGGCCGCTTCTACGGCCAGTGTTCGGAACTGTGCGGCGTCGATCACTCGTTCATGCCGATCGTGGTCGATGTGGTGAGCAAGGAGGCCTACACCGCGTGGGTCGCCGGCAAGAAGGCGCCCGCGGCCCCGGCCGAAGCGCCCGCCGCCGCGCCCCCGGCGCACTAGAAGACGCCCGCTCACTAAAACAAACATAAACACGTAAAAAGCTTCAGAGATCCGGAGAGAGTTCATGAGCGCAGCCAGCACAGCACATCACGGGCATGATGATCATGCCCACGATCATCATCCGAGCGGCATCCTGCGGTGGTTGAACTCCACCAACCATAAGGACATCGGCTCGATGTACCTGATCTTCGCCGCGATCTCGTCGCTGGTGGGGGCCGGGTTCTCGATCGCGATCCGCGCCGAACTCGCGCATCCCGGCATGCAGATCTTCCACGACAAGCAGTTCTACAACGTGCTGGTGACCGCCCACGCGCTGCTGATGGTGTTCTTCGTGGTGATGCCCGCGCTGATCGGCGGGTTCGGCAACTGGATCATGCCGCTCATGATCGGCGCGCCGGACATGGCCTTCCCGCGCATGAACAACATCTCGTTCTGGCTGATGCCGCCGGCCCTGATCCTGCTGGTGGGCTCGATGTTCGCCGGCAACGGCGCCGGCACCGGCTGGACGCTGTATCCGCCGCTGTCGGGCATCAGC
>CANJOI010000132.1 GCA_947475365.1 Fidelibacterota bacterium
CCGGTCTGCTGATCGGCGGCGCCAAACCCGAAGATCCCGTGAAGCCCAAGACCGGAGGCGGAAAATGACCAACTCCCGTCCTTTGGGGCGCCGCTGGTTCCTGGGCAGCGTGCTGGCGCTTTCGGCCTGTTCGTCGGGCGCCGTGCCGCGTGAGACCTTTTATCGTCTCGGCGCGCCGGCCGCGCCACAGCCCATGGCCGGCGGGCCCATCAAAGGCACCGTCGAGGTGCCGCCGTTCCGCGCGCAAGGCATCGTCAACGAGCGCGCCGTGCTTTACCGCGAAAGCGCCCGGGAACTGGCGCAATACAATTATCACGCCTGGATTGAGCCGGCCTCGATGATGGTCCAGCGCGCCGTCATCGAAGCGCTGCGGACAGCGCGGGCATTTACGGCGGTGGCGTCACCCGAGATGCGCCAGAACCGCGACTATGAACTGCTGGGCGATGTCCGTGAATGGGAGCACGTGCTGCCCCAGGCCGGCGGACCGGCGGCCGCCATTGCGGTCGATATCTCCCTGCGGCGCATCGCCGATAACCGGGAAGTGATCCTGCGCAGCTATAAGCTGACCGAACCCGCGGCCGGCGAAACCGTGGACGCCGCCGTCCAGGCCTTCACCACCGGTCTCGACAAAATCATCGCCCAGGTGCTGGGCGACCTCGCCGGTCTTCCCAAGCAGCCCTAGATACACACCCTCACCACCCGGTCGTCGCTTTTCTTCGCCGCTTTCTTGGCTTCGGCGATTAGGGCGGAGAGATTGTCCATGCTCGGCAAGGGCCGGTCCTTGGGCTTGTGGACGATGGCGCCTGAAATGGCCAGCAGCGGGAAGCGCTGGATCTCACCTGTGCGCGCGGGCGCGGTGATGTAGCCGTTACGGCGGTCCTCGGGCGGATACAGGCTCTCGACGTCGCTCTTGAACTTGGCGATGGCCTGGTGGACCTCGGTCAGGGCGGCCTCGCCATCGACGCCGCGGAAGGCCACGAAGAAGTCGTCTCCGCCGACATGGCCGACAAAGCGTCCGTCACGCCCGAACATGGATCTCAGGATATCGGCGCACATCAGGATGGCGCGGTCGCCGGTGCGGAATCCGTACTTGTCGTTGAACGGCTTGAAGTAGTCGAAGTCGAGATAGGCGAAATGGTAAGCCGCGCCAGAATCCGCGACAGCGTTCGCGAGATAATCCTGGATCAGGATATTCCCGGGCAACCTGGACAGCGGATTCTGGTCGCGCGCTAACTGAAGGTTCTTTTCGTTGATGATCTTGAGCAGCGACCGGGCCGGCAGAAATCCGCCGAACCGGCTTTCCTTGACGATCAACACGCCTTCGGAATTGGGCAGCGAGGAGAAGATCTCCAGGATCTTCTCGGTGGTCTCGTCGATATTGGCGAACGTGCAGGGTCGCACGAAGGACGCGAGGTTGCCGGCGGTGCGGCGGCGGTTGCGCAACAGTTCGCGGCCATACATGGAATAGATGATGGACTTCAGGTCCTGCTCGTGGACCAGGCCGACCGGGAAGCCGATAGCGTCCACCACCGGGAAGAAGCTGCGTTCGCGTTCGGTGCGGAAGCGCTCGAACACGCTGGAGATGTCCTCGTCGATGCAGATCGGCGTCATGGTGTCGAGTTCGGCCATGATCAGGTTGGCGTCGGACTCCGCCTTGCGGCGGTCCTGATTGCGCAAACTCGCGATATTGGCGTAGCTCAGCTCCAACTCGTCCAGGTTCACGGTCGGGCGCGCGACCGCATAGCCCTGCACCAGGTCGCAACCCAGCTCGCGGCAGACATAGTACTCCTGCGGCGTCTCCACCCCTTCCGCCACCACCAGGCTTCCGAGCAGGTGCGCCATGCGCACGATGTGTTGCAGGAACACGACTTTTTTGGGATCGGACCCGATGGACGAGATGATGAAGTGGTCAAGTTTCAGGATCGCGGGTTCGACGTGATAAAACATCTGCAGGTTGGCGTGGCCCGAGCCGAAGTCATCCAAGGTCAGGCTTCCCAGCGCCGCGCGCAGATCGAGCAGGCTTTGAAGGCCGCGCGGTCCGCGGCTGAAATCGTGCCGCTCGGAAATCTCCAGCGCGATATTGGCGTTGGTGAGCTGGTAGCGGTCGCGCAAGCGCGTGAGCACCGCCGCGATCCCGGCTTCCGCGGCAATGGTGCGCCCGTCCAGGTTCACGAAAAGCTTGAGGTTCTTGTGGCCCTCGATCTTGACGAACTTGTCGAAGGCCTTGGTGAGAATGAACTCCTCCACCCGGGTCAGCAGTCCATCATCGAAACAGCGGTCGAAGAACTCGATCGGCGACGGGAAGCCGAGCGCACCCACCCCCCGGGTCAAAGCCTCGAAACCGAACACGCGGCCGGTGTGAATATCGACAATGGGCTGGAAGGCGATGTCGAGATGCGCGCTCCAGGCCGTGGCCGGCGCCCGGTCGCCGCCGGGAATCGCAGGCGGTCGCTGGGCCAGCGGCCGGGAGAAGTCCTTTTTGGGCAAAAGCTGAGCAACAACCTGATTCATCAGCACACCCGCATCGTGATAATTTGGTTTCGACAAAAACCAACATACGAGTGCACGCACTGGATGCAATCGGGAGTCTTACGAACAACTTAAAATTTAAGAAAAGAGTCGCGGAGACCCACAGGTAGGGAGGGCAAAGGCTTTGAAATTGCCCGTGAATTACCTGCAAAACCTCCCAGGAAACCCTTGAGTTGCCGAGGTTTTCCCAGGCCTTTAGTATCCGCCGCCTTCCACCAGCGACTTCAGGACTGAATACCGCCGTGCGCTATGTGAGTACCCGGGGCCGAGCGCCCGAACTTGGCTTTGACGACGTGCTGCTGGCGGGACTCGCCACGGACGGGGGCCTGTACCTGCCGGCCACATGGCCACAGTTCTCCGCCGCCGAGATCAGGGCCCTGGCGGGCCTGGACTACGCGGCGCTGGCCGAGCGCATCATGGCGCCCTTCATGCAGGGCAGCGTGCTCGCGCCGCACCTCGGGGCGATCTGCCGCGAGGCCTATGGCCGCTTCAGCCATCCGGCGGTGGCGCCGCTCCGCCACCTCGCCCCCAACGAATGGATCATGGAGCTGTTCTCAGGCCCGACCCTGGCGTTCAAGGATTTTGCGCTCCAGGTCGTCGGCCTGATGTTCGAGCGTCTGCTGGCGGTGCGGGGCTCCCACATCACCATCGTCGGCGCCACCTCGGGCGATACCGGTTCCGCCGCCATCGAGGCCACGCGCGGCCGCAAGGGCATCGACATTTGCATTCTTCATCCGGCCGGGCGCACCTCCGATGTACAGCGCCGCCAGATGACCACGGTGGATGCGCCCAACGTCCATAACATCGCGCTCGAAGGCACTTTCGACGACTGCCAGAACATCGTCAAAGCGCTGTTCGCCGACCAGCGCTTCCGCGAGGAGGCCAACCTCTCCGCGGTGAATTCCATCAACTGGGCGCGCATCATGGCCCAGGTGGTCTATTACTTCTGGGCGGCCATTAACCTCGGCGCGCCCGACCGCACTGTGGCTTTCGTCGTGCCCACCGGCAACTTCGGCAATGTCTTCGCGGGCTATGTGGCGAGCCGCATGGGCCTGCCGGTGGCGAAATTTGTCGTCGGCTCCAACACCAACGACATCCTGACGCGGTATTTCGAGACCGGATCCATGACCGCCGCCGGTGTGGTGCCGACGCTCAGCCCCTCCATGGACATCCAGATCTCGTCCAACTTCGAGCGCCTGCTGTTCGACATGGGCGGACGCGACGCCGCCGCCGTGGACCGCGCCATGGCCCAATTCAAGCAAAGCGGCGCCTACGCGGTTGAGCCGAAACACCACCAGGCCATGACCGCGCTGTTCACCGGCCGCAGGCTCGACGATGCCGGCACGCTCAAGGTGATCGGCGACGTCTTCCGCGCCACGGGCGAATTGATCGATCCGCATACCGCCGTGGGGATCGCCGCCATGCGCGCGGTGGAGATTCCCTGCGATGTGCCGCGCGTCGCGCTCGCCACCGCCCATCCGGCCAAGTTCCCGGACGCGGTGGAAAAGGCCACGGGCCGGCGCCCGGGCCTGCCGCCCGCCCTGGCCAACCTGTTCTCGCTGCCCGAGCGCTTTACAAAGCTGCCCAACGACCTAGATCAGGTGAAACGCTTCCTCAAGGATACTGTCATCAGCTGATGTCTGTTCGTCTCACCACACTGCCCAGCGGTTTGCGGGTCGTCACCGACCGCATGGATTCGGTTGAAACCGTCGCCGTTGGCGCGTGGGTGGCGGCGGGAACCCGGCATGAGACCGCCGAGGTCAACGGCATCTCGCACTTGCTCGAACATATGGCCTTCAAGGGCACCGCCCGCCGTTCCGCCCAGGCCATCGCGGAAGAGATGGACAATGTCGGCGGCCAGTTGAACGCCTACACCAGCCGTGATCACACCGCCTATTACGCCAAAGTCCTGAAAGAGGATCTGGCGCTCGCGGTCGACATCATCTCCGACATCCTGCTCAACCCCGCCATGGACGCGGAGGAGCTGGCCAAGGAGCAGCATGTGGTGGTGCAGGAGATCTACCAGGCCGACGACACGCCCGATGACATTATCTTCGATCACTTCCAGGCAACGGCCTTCAAGAACCAGCCCATGGGCTGGCCGGTGCTGGGCAAGGAAAAGATCGTGCGCTCCATCACGCCGGAGCGTTTGAAGAAATATCTCGCCGCCCATTACGCCGCCGACACCATGATCGTGTCCGCCGCCGGCGCGGTGGATCACGACGCATTCGTGAAGATCGTGGAGCAGGCCTTCGCCACATTACCAAAGCGCGCCGCGGTCAGCGAAACCAAGGCCACCTATAACGGCGGCGATTTCCGCGAAGACCGCGACCTGGAGCAGGCGCATCTGGTGTTGGGCTTCGGCGGACTGTCATTCAATGACGTGGATTTCTATAACCTCGGCGCGCTCTCGACCGTGTTAGGCGAGGGCATGTCCTCGCGCCTATTCCAGGAAATCCGCGAGAAGCGCGGTCTGGTCTATTCGGTGTTCTCCAGCACCCAGTCGTTTTCCGACTGCGGCCTGGTGCAGATCTATATGGGCACGGGTGTCGAGGATGTGCCGGAGTTGATCCCGGTGCTGTGCGGTGAAATCAACAAAATCACCGACGGCGTGTCGTCCGACGAGGTCAAGCGCGCCCGCGCCCAGACCAAGGCCGGCCTGCTGATGTCGCTGGAAAGTCCGTCGTCGCGTTGCTCCCAGCGTGCGCGGCAACTGATGATTTACGGCAGGACGCTGGATACCGCCGAAATCATCGCGAAGGTGGAGTCCGTGGATGCCGCCGGCATCAAACGCGCCGCCGGCCGCGTGTTCGGCACCGCTCCGACCTTCGCGGCGTTGGGCAACCTCAAAACCCTGGAAGACTTCAGCGCGATCAAAGCGCGGCTGAACTAGCGCCGGCTAGCAGTGACCGGCGACCGGTGACAGCAGCGCGGCGTTGACGCCGAGCTTGGCCAGCGCGCGTTCCCATTTGCTGTTGAAGTCGCCGGAGAACAGCAGGTCCGGGTCCGCCGGCACATTCAGCCACGCGTTGCGCTTGATTTCCATATCGAGCTGGCCGGGACCCCAGCCGGAATAGCCCAGCGCCATCAGGTTGGCGCTAGGCCCGGCGCCGCAGGCGATGGATTTCAGGATCTCGGTGGTGGCCGACAGTGCCACCTGATCGTTGAGCACCAAGGTGCCCTCGCGGTTGTAATCGCAGGAATGCAGCACAAAGCCACGCTGGGTCTCCACCGGGCCGCCGCGATGCACGTGGATGCCACGGCAGCTGGCGGTGGTCGGTATGATATTCAGGTTTTCCAGCACGTCCCCGAATTTCAAATCCTGGAGCGGCTTGTTGATCACCAGCCCCATGGCGTTCTCGGGCGTGTGCGCGCAGAGGTAGATCACCGTGCGGGCAAACCGCGGATCGGCCATGGCGGGCATGGCCACCAGAAACTGTCCGGCCAATGATCCCGGGCTGTGCGCGAGCGCGTTAAGTCCGGCACTGGCGCCTGTGGACGCGGCGTGCGGGGTGCCGAGGGATTTTTCGAACTGCGGGTCCATGGTGATTTTGTCTCCGTCCTTCATCTTACAGATGGGACCCCCCGATTGCGAAGACAAGTGACGCCGAAATAATGCCCCATTTGCGGGTTTCACGCTTCAGGAAATTTTGTTTTCTGAAATTGTGACGGCGCGGTGATTACCCGCGCCGCGCGTCTCAGCGACCCCGGAACTGTTCCGCGGCCGCGCGCGCCAGCTGGTCGACGCGCTCATTCTCCAAATGCCCGGCATGGCCGCGCACCCAGGTCCACGTCACCTGATGTTCGTTGCGCGCGGCGTCCAGCACCTGCCACAGGTCGGCGTTCTTGACGGGCTGCTTGTCGGCGGTGCGCCAGCCGCGCTTCTTCCAGCCGTGGATCCACTCGCTGATACCCTTTTGGACGTATTGGCTGTCGGTGAACACTTCGACGGTGCAGCCGCGCTTCAGCGCCTTCAAGCCCTCGATCACCGCCATCATTTCCATGCGGTTGTTGGTGGTGAGCTTCTCGCCGCCCGCCAGTTCCTTTTCGATACCCTTACAGCGTAACAGAGCCCCCCAGCCGCCAGGCCCGGGATTGCCGAGGCAGGCGCCGTCCGTGAAAAGCTCGACTTTGGAGTCGGACGTCTCGGCCATCAGGTGAGGCCATAATCGGCCATGCCGGACACGCGGGCGTGGAACATCAGCTTGTGCAGATATTCGCGCGGATCCTTGGGTTTCACCAGCGCGCCGGCCGGCGTGTTCACCCAGTCATAGAGGCGTGTCAGCAGGAAGCGCATGGCGGAACCCCGCGCGAACAGCGGCATCAGCTGCTTTTCGCACTTCGACAGTGGCCGCACGCTTTCATAACTGGTGAACAATCTACTGGCCTTGGTGATGTTGAAGGCGCCATCGGGCTCGAAGCACCAGGCGTTCAGGCAGATGGCCAAGTCATAGGCCAGGAAATCGGTGCAGGCGAAATAGAAGTCGATAAGGCCCGAACATTTGCCGTCCAGGAAGAACACATTGTCCGGGAACAGGTCGGCGTGGATCACGCCGGCGGGCAAGTCTTCCGCCGGCGCGGCCGGCCATTGCTGCCCGAGGACGTCCAGTTCCGATTGCAGCTTCGCGACCAGGCCCTTTTCGAGATCCTCGCCCGATTGGCCGGTACGCGCGAAGAGGGTGCGCCAGCCATCAAGCGAGAGGTTGTTGGCGCGGCTCATCCCAAAGCTCTTGCCGGCCTGGTGCAACAGCGCGAGCGCGCGGCCCAGTTCCTGGCAGTGTTCGGGCGCGATCCTGCGGGGCCACATGCCTTGCAGGAACGTGACAATCGCGGCGGGCCGGCCGCACAGGATTCGCAGGGCCTGGCCGTCCTTCCCTTTGAGCGGCACGGGGCATTGCACGCCGGCTTTGGCGAGGTGCTCCATGAGGCCGATGAAGAACGGCAGGTCTTTGGGGTCCACGCGCTTTTCATAGAGCGTGAGGATCAGGGGGCCTTTGCCGGTTTCCAGGAGGTAGTTTGAGTTCTCCACGCCCTCGGCAATGCCCTTGCAGCCCAGCACCCGGCCAAAATCATAGGCGGCAGCCAGACCCTGCAGGTCTTCGTCGGAGACTTCGGTATAGACCGCCATATGGGGTATTCAGGGTTCCGAGGGCAATTGGGGCGGGTTTGCCGGGTGCGACCCCGGCGAATAGACTACCCCCTTCAAAATCACGGCGTTTTGATAGCAAATTCAGGATCATGGCGAAAGGTGCCGCGCTTCCGGGCCGGGTGACAACACCCTGCCAACCAAGCTATAACCCCGGCCCATGAACGCTTCCATGCCCCGCCCGTTTGTCCGCGCGTCAGCGCTCCTCATCCTCCTGGCGCTCAGCGCCTGCGGCGCCGACAAGATCGTGCCGCCGTGCCCGCCCGTGCGCATCGACAACGCCACCGCCGTCCTCTCCAAGTTCAAGGACGGCGCAGCCGAGGACATGGCCAACCTGGAATACCGGGCGGAACTGGTGGGCTACAAAGGCCAGTGCGTGTTCAAGGACGACCGCGTCGAGCTGAGCATGGACGTCGACTTCGCGTTCGAGGCCGGGCCCGCCGCCGCGGGCGCCGCCAAGGTCCCGTATTTCGTCGCCATCCCGCAGTATTTCCCGCGTCCGGAAGGCAAGCGCGTGCTGACCTTTTCCGCGCCTTCGGGCAAGGGCGCCCAGCGTGTACGGGAAACCAACATCACGACGGTGATCCCGCTCAAGAAGGACGAACCGGCCGCGAGCTATGACATCTATATCGGGATGCAGCTCACGCCCGCGCAGCTTGAGTACAATCGCCTGCATCCCGTCCGCTAACGGCGGACGAATCGCCGCGCCCAAAGTTATCCACAGGAATCTCGAAGGAAGCGCGCCGGATTCACCGGCGTGCCGTTGACCCCGTGCATAGGCGTGGGCCACACTTGTCGCGACCTTGATACCCCCGTGGAAGAGACCGGCCCATCTAGGCTCAGGGAACCGGCGCCGAAGGAGCAACCGCCCTCGGAAACTCTCAGGCAAACGGACCGCGGGGGATTGGTTCTCTGGAAAGCAGGCGCGAATAGAAATTCCGCCTCACCGAAGATGTAAGCCGGCCCGGCGCCGTCACGCCGCAAACCGGTGAATCTTTCAGGTTTTCCGACAGAGGAGGGCGCAAGATGCCACGGCTCCATGGCCGTGGATCGTTTGCGTGCATTTCCTCTGGCCGGAGACTCCGTTGACGGACATTCCTTCAAAAGACGCGAGTCTCAAGACAACGCCGTTGCACGCGCTCCATGTCTCGCTGGGCGCGAAAATGGTGCCGTTCGCCGGCTATGACATGCCGGTGAATTATCCGCTCGGCGTGCTCAAGGAGCACATCCACACCCGCACCCATGCCGGCCTGTTCGATGTCTCTCACATGGGCCAGGCCACCTTGAAGGGCGCGGACGTGGTAGCCGCGCTGGAGACGCTGGTGCCGGGCGATCTCGCCGGGCTCAAGCCAGGCCAGATCCGCTACACCCTGCTGCTCAACGAAGACGGCGGCATCATCGATGACCTGATGGTCACCAAGACCGACCAGGCCGACACCCTGTTCCTGGTGGTCAACGCCGCCTGCAAGGATGGGGACTTCGCCCATATCGCCGCCAAGCTCGCGGGCAAGGCGACACTTACGCGCCATGAGGACAAGGCGCTGCTGGCGCTGCAAGGCCCCGCGGCCGCCGCGGCCCTCGCGACGTTCATCCCCGCCGCGGCCGGTATGGAATTCATGACCAGCCGCGAAGACAGCTTCGACGGCGTGCCGGTGCGCCTGTTCCGCTCCGGCTACACCGGTGAGGACGGCTACGAGATCTCCATCCCCAACGCGAGCGCGGAGAAAATCGCGAAGACGCTGCTGGCCGCGCCCGGTGTGCAGGCGATCGGCCTGGGCGCGCGTGATTCGTTGCGTCTCGAGGCGGGCTTGTGCCTCTACGGTTCCGACATCGACACCGCCACATCGCCGGTGGAAGCGGGCCTGTCCTGGGTAATCGGCAAGCGCCGGCGCGAGCACGGCGGCTTCCCGGGCGCCGCGCGCATCCAGAAGGAACTGAAAGAGGGTGCGGCGCGCAAACGCGTCGGCATCAAGCCGCTGGGCCGCGCGCCGGCCCGCGCGCATACGGAAATTCAGGACGCCGCCGGCAGGAGAATTGGCGAGATCACCTCGGGCGGCTTCGGGCCCAGTTTCAACGCGCCGGTGGCCATGGGGTACGTCGATACCGCGTTGGCCAAACCCGGCACAGCTCTCAATCTCATCGTGCGCGGCGCGGCGCTGCCGGCGGAAGTGGTGACGCTTCCGTTCGTCCCGCACCGTTATGTCAAAACCAAAGCCTAAATTCCGGGAGAGGAACCACCATGGGTCAAATTCGTTTCACCAAGGATCACGAGTGGGTCCTGCTAGACGGCAATATCGCGACGGTTGGCATCACCGAATATGCCCAAGGCCAGCTGGGCGACATCGTGTTCGTGGAAGTGCCGGCGGCCGGCAAGGCGCTCTCGGCGGGCGGTGAAGCGGCGGTGGTGGAATCGGTGAAAGCGGCGAGCGAAGTGTATTCGCCCGTCGCCGGCAAGGTGATCGAAGGCAACACCGGCCTGCCCGACGCGCCCGAGACCGTGAACCAGGACCCGCAAGGCAAGGGCTGGTTCTTCAAGATGGAAGTCGCCAATCCCGCCGATGTCGAGGCGTTGATGGACCAGGCGGCGTACGACAAATACCTCGCGGACGTGAGCGGCTAGGCAGACTCAAGTGTCGTCCTCGGGTTTGACCCGAGGGTCCAGGGGCGGATGAACCAAACCGCTCAACCAACACCACCTATGCCGCAG
>CANJOI010000133.1 GCA_947475365.1 Fidelibacterota bacterium
GTGCGATGCTCGATGCCGAACGCCAGGGACACCGGTCCCGCCCAGGACGAGAACGGCTCGCCCTGCGCGCTCGCCGCCATGACATCCTGGGTGAAGTACACATTCGTGACCGAATTGGTCATGATGTAGTTCTTCGCCGCCTGGCTGTTGACGCCGATGCCGAAGAAATTCCACGGCACGCAGTTGTTGTTCGGGTCGGTCAGCTTGATGCGGCAGACCGCGGCGCCGTTGGCGTTGATCACGGAGTCCGTGGCCAGCACGACGTTGGGGTTGAGGCGGTCGTTGAACTTCTTGCTCACGCGGGTCTTGCCGTACTGGTAGTAGGCGTCCCAGGTCCAGGCGGAATCGAAGGCGTCGAACTTGCCGTTGGCGCCGACCACATAGCGGTTGGTGTAGCGGGTGTTGTCGGTGGCGAAGGGCGGCAGGTCGCCGAACAAGCTGCCCATCTGCAGAGTGGTGAGCTTCAAGGCGGTCATCTGGCTGCGCACGCTGGCCGGGATAAAGGCGTTGTCGGCCTTGATGGTCAGGTTGGCGAGGAAATATTCCTGGGCGTCCACGCTGTAGGCGCCGTGGGTGTAGCCCCAGCTGCTTTGGGCGAACACCTCGATGTCATCGGTGATCTGATAGGACAGGCGCGTGAAAACGCTCTGATGGATAACGCGCGGGTCAAGGCTCTGGGTGCCGGCGAGGTTGAGCGCTTGCCACTCGCCGCCCTGCATGAACGGCGTGCCCACCAGACTGCCGTAGACGAACTGCGAAACCGACCCGCCGGGCCCGAACTCGATGCCCTTCAGGGGACCGGACGTAATGATGCCGCCCAAGGTTGCCTGATGCAGGCCGAGCTGCGGCAAGAGAAGACGCTGCGGCACTGAAGTGCTCTGCCCCGCCCCCGTTCCATAGGCGGGGTTGGTGGTGATTTCCCAGCCCTGGTGGTTCCAGGCGCGATTGGTCTCGAGCGCCACGCCATCGACATAGGTGGCTTCGCCGCTGATCAGGAAGTGGCCGCGATCGCCGCCGAAGCCGGTGCCCGCGGTCAGCGACAATTTGAAGTCGCGGTCATCGCCGTAGGTGGTGACGCCGCCGGAGACTTCGCCCTTCACGCCGACATACTTCTTATCGAGCACGAAATTGACCACGCCCGAGAGCGCGTCCGAACCGTAAGCCGCGCTGGCGCCACCGGTGACGATGTCGACCCGGCTGACCAGGGCCTGAGGGATGTTGTTGACGTCGGTCTCGCCGGTCGGCTGTGAACCCACCGAGCGCTGCCCGTCGAGCAGCACGAGCGTGCGGTTGGTGCCGAGGTTGCGCAGGTTGAGGAAGTTGAGCCCGGCGCCGCCGGCGCTGACGCTGCGCGAGGAGTTGGACGGCGTCGTCGATCCGGCGAGCGCGGGCAGTGTGTTGACGTAGTCCGCGATATTCGGCCGCGCGGCGGATTCAATCTGCTCAACGCCGATCACCGTCAGCGGCGTCGGCGCCTCGTAGCCGTCGCGCACAACGCGCGTGCCGGTGACGACGATTTCTTCAACCGCGCCGCTTTGCGCGGCCTGCGGCGCCGGTGTCTGGGCCATGGCCGGCAGCGCGGCAAGAATGGAGGCGGCGCTGACAGAAGCCAGGGCCTGCAATTTCGCGGACAGAATCCTAGTGTTGCGTGACGTCACGGTATTTCCCCTCGTCTACGGGCGCGGGGTCTCCGCGCCCTGGTTGGACTCGGAAGTCGCTCCTCCCTTGCGCCCAAATGAATGGCGCAAGCGCTCCGACGAGAGGCTGCTGACGCTGGTCCCCTAAACCCCACCGCGGCTCCCCCGAGCCGCGCGGATCCTCAAACCCCTCGGCGCCGCGGATCGAATACCGCAGCGCACAATAACGCTAGGCGATTTGCCGCATACCTACCAGGACCTTGCAAACCCCGGATCAAATCCGCGAGAGGTGTAGCATTTTTGTGACACACGCTTTACGCGATCAACGCGGTGCTGGCATTCCTACTTCTGAGCAAGTGCCACAGGGAGCTGAAGCGCTGTCCGTCCCGCGCCCAAGGGCGCCGCGCGGGTATAGAGCTGCAGGAACAAGCGCCCAGCCGCGAGATCTTCGCGGTCTTTGCTCTGGAGCAGGAGTGTATCGCCGCCGGCCGCGCGCCCTTCCAGCACGAGGTTCGCAAGTATCGGCCCGGGCTTATCAGCCGCGCCGCGCTGGAGCGTGAGGGCGACAAGATCCTTGGCGGTGGCGGCCGCCTCATAGCGCAGCGTGCCGTTGAGCTGGTCATAGGTGAACTTCACGCTGGCGCCGGGGACTGAAACCTCGGCCGCCACGGGTGCCGGCGCGCGGCCGTTCACCAAAGCCGGCGTGCTGAACGGGGCTTTTCGTGGATGCGCGTGCTGTTCCCAGCCATAGGCCAGTTTGAGCAGCGTTGCTTCGGCGAAGGGCGCCCCCAGCAACTCCAGGCCGACCGGGGTTCCGCCCGGCCCAAAGCCAACCGCCACCGCCATGGCCGGCAGACCCGAGGTCGCGCTGAGCTGGCAGGTTGAACCGCCATTGGCATCGTCCCCGATGAGGTTGGGTTTACGCTGCGCCGTGGGATAGGCCAGTGCGTCGAGCTTGTTCTCTTCCAGCACCGCCTTGACCACTTCGAGGGTGGCTTTGCGCTTCACGATTGCCTTGCGGTAAGCCTCGTCATCGCGCTTTTCCGGATTGCGGCTGCGCAGACGCTCCTGGAGTTGATCGTGGGCAAGCCCCTTATCGAGAATTTCGCCCAGGGATTTCACCGGCGCGTTCGGGCGCTTGGCCAGGAAGTCGGCGAGATCCCACCGGAACTCGTGGAGGATCACGGCGGAATCCTTCAGCAGATCGTCGAGGCCTGGGATCGTGACCTCAATGACCTCGGCCCCCTGGTCCTTCATGGTCTTGAGGGCGTCGTTGACGACGGCGCCATACTCCTTGTCCTCGCCGGCGGTTCCGAACATGGACCGCACCACGCCGATGCGCGCGCCCTTGAGACCATCGGCGATCAGGCTGTCGCGGTAGGACTTCGGAATGTGGCCTTTTGAGTCGGCGGTGATGGGGTCATTGGGATCGGCGCCGACGGTGGCGTCGAGCATGATGGCGAGGTCTGTGACTGAACGCGCGAGCGGCCCGCCGATGTCCTGGGTGGACGACAGCGGCACGATGCCGTCGCGGCTGGAAAGGCCGCGCGTGCCGCGCATGCCCATGAGATTCTGATAGGCCGAGGGAATGCGGATGGAGCCGCAGGTGTCGGACCCCATGCCGGCGGCGGCGAAGCTGGCGCCAATGGAGGACCCGGTGCCGCCCGAGGAGCCGCCTGGCGAGCGCGTGGGATCATAAGGATTGCGCGTGAAACCGGTGATCGAGGACACCGTGGTAACGCCCGCAGCCAATTCATGCATGGTGGTCTTGCCGAGGATGATGGCGCCGGCGGCCTTGAGGCGCTTCACGGCATAGGAGTCAGCGGCGGACTGATAGGTCGCGAGCGCCAGCGTGCCGGCGGATGTCAGCATGTCCAATGTCTCGTAATTGTCCTTCACCAATACCGGGATGCCGTGCAGCGGCCCGCGCATTTTTTTGCCGGCGCGTTCCTTGTCGAGGGCATCTGCCTGCGCCAGGGCTTTGGGGTTGAGCGTGACGATGGCGTTGAGCTTAGGCCCGGCATGATCATAGGCCTGGATGCGAGCGAGATAGCCTTCGACCAATTGATGGGACGTGACCTCGCCCGAGGCCAGGGCCGCTTGAAGCTCGGTGATGGATTTCTCGAAGACGTCGTAGGCCTGTGCGGGGCCTGAGAAGGCGAGCGTGGCCAGAAGAGCGGCTTTGATGGAATGGCGCATGATGGCGTTCCCCGAATACGCTGAGGCATGAATCCCCCGGACGCGCCCTAAGGTCACGCCGGAGGATGACAATAGGTGACTATTTCGATTTTGCGGCGCTGGCGCGGTATTTAGCCATGACCGGGGCGGCGACGCGGCTGCCGTATTCGTTGGAGCGCGCGAGGCGGCCGTAATAGTCGAACGCCAGTTGCGACGCACCGCGCACGGTGGCGGATGGATCGCGCGGGCCGTAGTTGGTCATGACGATGAAGATGTAGGGGCGGTCCGGCAGATTGACGATGCCCCAGCCGTTGGACACGCCTTCCAGCCCGCCCCACTTGAAGGCTACCGGCACATTGGCGGGGATCGGGTCTTTCGCGGGATGGTCGGGCTGCGGGATTTCCATGATCTCGCGGATACGCGCGCACGACGCCTTGCTCACCGGCAGGTCGCAGGTGGCGATCTTGTACATGAGCGTGCCGGCGTCCGCGGTCGAGGACACATTCTCGTCGCCGCGCGCCTGGAGTTCGGAGTCCAGCATCTTGCGGCGCAGCTTCATGGTCTTGAGACCCATGGCCACGTTGTTCTTATTGACGTTCTCCATGCCGACTTCGTCGATCAGGAGGTTGGTGGCGGTATTTTCCGACAGGTTGATCATCATCTTGGCGATGTCCTCGACCGCCACGGATGAGTCCGCCGACAGCAGCTTGCCCATGCCGCCGCGGCCGGTGGCGTCGTTGGACTTGAACGGGCGTTGCTGTTTCAGCAGGCCGGGCTTCTGTTCGGCTTGGCGGAACAGCTCCACGAGGATCGACACCTTGATCGTGCTGGCGGTGGCCATGACCACGTCGGGATTGATCATCACTCGCTGGCCGTCGGTGAGGTCGATGAATTCAGCAGCGAAGGCGCCTTCGAAGTCGTCATTGATCTTCTTGAGGCTGGCTTCGAATTTGGCGCGCAAATCCTTGCGCATATCAGGGGTTTTGGCGGTTTGGGCAAGCGCGGGCGCGGCGAGCCCGAGCGCGGCGACAGCGGCGAGCGCGCGCAAGACGGATTTCATGTAAAGCCTCCAGGCTGAAAGTCGGATGACGGAAAGCATGGAAGGTTTGGCGGATCTCCCCTCGCCGCGACGACCCCCGCCTGGGAGCTTAGTGTTGTGTCACGGCTCGATCAACCGCTCAGCCGCCCCAAGGCGCCGGCCGACATGGGCGGATGCGGCGGGTGGTCTGATCGATTTGAAGCGCTTGGCCGATCTGCTACAAGGCGTGCACGGCCGGATCGATCACCGCCGCCTCACCCATGTCAGTCCCCTGGCGGTCCCGGGGCCCCCGGGACATCGGCACGGAATCCCTGGGCGACCGCGCGATCGGCGATCTGCTGGACGACGCCGGCCAGGCGCTGGCGGCGGAATCGCTCAAGACGTGACGTAAAATCGCGCAAAACGGGAATCGCGCAAGATGGCCGGACTCATTCGCCTCGCGGGCGGCTTTCAATTCGAACCGCATCTGTCGGGCGCGCTGTATTGGCGCGCGGCCTCGGTGCTGATCGTCGCCGACCTACAGCTGGAGAAGGCCTCCAGCTTCGCGCGCCGCCGCCGCCACTTACCGTCTGACGACGCTGTGACCACGCTCGACCGCCTCGAGGCTGTCGTCGAGCGCCATGCGCCCGCGCAGGTGATCTGTCTCGGCGACAGCTTTTACAATACCGACGCCGCCACGCACATGAGTGACGAGGACACCGAACGTCTGGCCAATCTCTGCGCCGGCGCCGACTGGGTGTGGGTGCGTGGCAACCACGACCCCGCGCCCCCAACCCAGGCCGGCGGGCGCATCGTCGATGATATCACCGTCGAGGATGTCGTGTTTCGTCACGCCATGGCCAGCGACGGTACGGCGCCGGAGATTTCAGGGCACTTTCATCCCAAGGCAACCGTTCCCGCGTTGGGGCGCAATGTGACCAGGTCCTGCTTTGTCTACGATGCCCGGCGGGTGGTTCTGCCGTCCTTCGGCGCGCCGGCCGGCGGATTGAATGTGCGCGACAGCGCCTTTCTGCCCCGGTTCCCCGAGGGTTTCGATATTGCGCTGCTCGGCACACGCAAGCTGCACTGGTTTTCGTCACGCGACATCGCGCTGTAGGGGCGCCGCGCGCAACAATCGCCGGGCCAGGGCATTATCGATTCACCAGGTCCTTTGCGAGGAGCGACATCTTGAACACGCGCATTGCGGTTTTGGCGATCACGCTGAGTTCGCTGTCCGGTTTGGCCGGGGCGCAAGTGGCGCCGGCGGGCATTCCCAATACAGGGATCGGCCCCGCCCCGACTGGCGTGTCGCCGGGCGCGGTGATCCCTGTGCCCGCGCCTTCCACCACACCGGCACTCGATCTGACGCCGCCATCGCCGATCCCGCCGCCCATGGGCGTCACGCCCTCCGCCGCGCTTCCGGGGCAACGGCCCATGAACCAGCCGACGGCCAATACTTTCTCGGAACAGCAGGTGCGATCCAACCTGATGGCCCAGGGCTATAGCGGCATTTCAGGCCTGACGGTCGACGGCACGGGCATGTGGCACGGCACGGCGGTGCGCAACGGCAACAACGTTCCGATCACCATCGATTCCAACGGCATGGTCACGCCGCGCTAAAGCCCGCGTCGCCCGCAAGAACGTTGCAGGCGGCCTTCAACGCGCAATCGTAACGGGAAAAACCTGCTGCCGCCGGGGCGGTCGCACGGCTATGATCCCCCGGGCCACGGATGTGGGCCATATCGGGGGCGTTCTTATGACTCGTTTCGCGTTGCGGCTGTTGGCTTGGCTCATTCCCCTGGCGCTCCTGGCCGGGCCGGCTACAGCAGGCACGATCGGCAGCATCGGCACGGTCACCATCCCGGCCGCGATTTTCACAGGCGCGGATTCCGCGGCAAAGAACGCCGCAACCATTGGTCCGCAGGCCTTCACCCTCACGTTCAGCAACAGCTTCACGTCCAGTTCGCGTTTTTCGCTGTCAATCAACCTCGGCAACGCCACCTTCGCGAACACCAGCATGACCTTGACCACCACCGGCACCGCCGCCAGCGCGCTGTCCGCCCGGTGTTCATCAATCACGGTTCTCACCAGCAGCATCTTCGCTGACAACTGCCAGGCAGGCGCCGGGCAGACCATTACCGGCGTCGCACTCGCCGCGGTCACTTACAAGGATGCAGCGGCGCTGGCGTCCATCGGCGCCTCGATCACCATCAGCGCGACCATCACCAATCCCGCCAGCGGTTCTCAGGTCTACGAGACCACCCCCGCCACGGCCGTGGTCACCAGCCAGGCCTCGGACGACCCGAATATCGGCACCGCCGCGACGCTGTCAGTGCCGGCCACCGCCTCGACCACGGAGGGCGCCGGCAGCGTCAGCATCACGGTCACCCGCGCCGGCGTCACCACCAGCGCGGTCACGGTCAATTACGCCACGGCCAACGGCACCGCCACCGCGGGCGCCGATTTCACCCAGACCAGCGGCTCACTGTCATTCGCGGCCGGTGAAACCACCAAAACCATTTCAATTCCAATCCTGGCTGATTCCGTCGCCGAAAGCGCCGAGACCTTTACCCTGGTGCTGTCCGGCGCCTCGGCCGGCGCCAATATCACCGCCAGCACCACAACCATCACCATCGCGGCGGAATTGGTGAGCGGCAAAGCCACGATCCTAAACGCGTCGTCCGTGACGATCCCGGCGATCATCTTCACCGGCGATACCGCCGCCAAGAACGCGGCGAACATCGGGCCTCAGTCGTTCACGGTCCAGTTCCTGAATACATTACAGGGCGGGACTAAGTTCACGCTCGAACTGAACGTCAGCAACGCCACGGTTACCGGCACCATCACCGGCGCTGCGACCGGATCAATCACCACGGCGGCCTCCACGCTGTGCAACGCCATCACGGTTCTGCAGACCAAGATCATCCTGGACACCTGCACGGTTCCCACGGGACAGACGGTCACCGGAATGACGCTATCGGGCGTGACCTATAAGGACGCTGCGGCGCTTTCCACCGTCGGGAATTCGATTTTCATCGAGGGCACCATCTACAACGCGGTCAACGGGTCGCAGGTGTTCGAGACCGTCGCCAAGACCGCGATCGTCACCAGCAAGTCCTCGGACGATCCCAATGCGCCGACCGCGGCGACCTTGTCCATCGCCACGTCCGTCACCACCAGCGCGTCCGCCAGCCCCGCCAGCATCTCGGTCACCCGCGCGGGCGTACTCTCGAGCGCGGTCACCGTGAACTACGCCACCAGCGACGGCAGCGCCAAGGCCGGCACGGACTACACCTCGACCACCGGCACCCTGTCGTTCGCGGCCAACGAGGTTTCCAAGACCATCACCGTGCCGATCCTGCTCAACGCCGCCCAGAGCAATGCCACGACATTCACCGTGACGCTGTCCAGCGCCTCCACCGGCGCCAGCATCAGCGCTTCGGCGTCCACCGTCACCATCGCGCCGAGCCGCAACGCCCTGACGCTGGACAACTACTATGTGATCGCGCCCACCTTCTCGGGCACCGATTCATCCTTTATACGCTTCGCCAATAGCAACGCCGCGGCCCACAGCATCACGGTCAAGGTGATCGGCTCTCCCGGCGGCACGCTCTACGGCACCGCGGAGTATTCCGTGCCGGCCAATGCCTCGCCGCAGTATTCCCTGAACGACATTCTCACCAAGGCGGGCGCGGCCGCGCTCAAGACCGGCGACACGTCTTACGCCCTTTATCTCAGCCAGGAAGCCGGCATGTCGTTCCAGCATGTGGTCTGGAGCAGCGCGACCGAGTTCTTCGAGAACATGACTTCGTGCACGGCGCCTAACATCTCGGTCAACGGGTCGGGGCAGAACCGGCAGGCCCTCAACGTTCACACGTCGATCCTCACCGACTATCCGGCCTATATCTCGATCCACAACGCCTATACGTCCGCGCAGACCTATGTGGCGACCATGTATGACGCCGCCACCGGCGCCCGCATCGGCGCCGCCCAGCTTCAGGTCCCGGCCAACGCCACCGTCACCCAGCCCATGACGTTCTTCCAGAGCGGCGCGGGCTTCACACCGGGCGCGACGCAATTCCACGTGAACATGTATTTCTCGACGACGGACGCGGCGACGCTGGGTTCGTTCTACGGTGTGGTGAGCCACTACATCCTGAACAAGCGCAGCAACAACTACTCCAACATGAGCACCTGGTGCGCGACCACACCGCGCTAAGAGGAATAAAAAAAGGCCGGAACGCGGGTTCCGGCCTTTTTTCTTGAGACGGCGCAGTCTTACTGGACTGTGACCAGCCCGCCGGTCAGCGGGCAAGGGTTGGAGAGGTTGACCGTGCGGCCCGATGCACTGTCCACGACCTCATGGCCCACCACGACACGCGCGTTGGCATCGCCCACCGAGACAAACGTTACGTTGAGAAAGCGGCTTTCGTCGAAAGCCCCCGAGGCCGGCGCCGCCAGCTGCGCGAAATAGGATCCGGACCGGCTGAAGGATTGGCGGGGTCCCAACTCGAATACGACAGCGCCAGCGGCTTTGCCGGTTTCCGCGTCGGTGACATGGGCTTCAAAGCGCCCCGCCACATCGCTGAAATTGTGAACTGTCACGGTGGAGCTGTAGCGCGAGAGCCCGCCCGGAAAGACATCGATGGCGGCATTCCCCGGCGCCACATAGTCCAGGTGGGGCGACGCCACGCACACCGACGCATCGTAGAAGTCGCCGGTCCGGCTGTTCAGTTTGACATGCTGCCAGACCTGTTTGCCGCGGCCGTTCTCGACATACAGCACGATCGGCTGATTCCAGCTCACCGGCGCGAAGGTATAGATCATGCGCTCGGGCTGAATCTGGACGCTGGCATGCGCCGGCACATCGACCGTGAAGCTGCCGAGGGTCTGTTTCTCGGTCAGTCCGTAGATCTCCACATAATTGCGGGTGGCGGCGTCGCTCAAATTGGCGAGGCGGACAAAGGAAACACCGGCTTCGATCCCCGTGATGGCGGTCTTGTTATAGGCCGCGGCGCCAGGAATTACGGGCGTCGGAAAGATCGTGGTGGTGACATCGGCTGCGTCCGCGCCGGCAGCGGTCAACAACCCGCTCAAGATAATCCAGGATAAATTGTGATATTTCATAATATTAGGCCTATTCGTGTGTGTCTGCCGACGCAGAACGCATCAGTTTGTGTGTAATTAGCACACAGATTGTGGCATACCTATGACGAATGAAAGGTCTTTTATGCCTGGGGGCTATAGCCGCCTCAGCCGGCCAAGAAAAACCCGCGGCTGAACAGAATCAGCCACGGGTTTGCCGGAAATCCAGGCCGCCGTCCCTAGCTGGGGGCGCCGCCCAAAAAAGCGCTCAGACCGCGCCCGGTTGGTCCAGGGACAGCTTGATCTCGCCGTCCGGCCCCGCCAGGGACCGCGCGAGGTCATAGATACGCCGGCGCACTTGGGCGTTGGTGATGCCGTAATAAGCGCGCACCAGTTCCAGGGTTTCGCGCTGAATCAA
>CANJOI010000134.1 GCA_947475365.1 Fidelibacterota bacterium
CTGACCCTCGGCCTCGCCACGCAGCTCGACCGCGCGCGCTTCGACCTCGTGCTGTTTCGCACACCGGGGGCGGGGCGTGACAGCGCCACCGCCGCCTTCGGACCCATCGTGGATCTGCCGCCGGACCTCGCGCGCGCGCGCCAGGTGATCGCGGCAGCCGGACTCGACGTGCTGCACTATCCCGAAATCGGGATGGACCACTTCACCTATTTCTTGGCGTTCTCCCGCCTGGCCACGCTGCAGACCATGGCCTGGGGTCACCCGATCACCAGCGGCCTGCCTTCGATCGACCTGTTTTTGTCGGTCGACGGCATGGAGCCGGTGGATGCCGCGGCCCACTACCGGGAACGCCTGGTGCGCCTCGCAGGATTGTCCTTCGCGGGCGCGCGGCCCGCGCCGCCGGACATCGCCGATGGCCTCCTGGACAAGACGCGCCCTGCGTATGTCTGCGCGCAAAGCCTCTTCAAGGCGCATCCGGATTTCGACCCGTTGCTGGCGGGCATTCTGCGCCAGGACCCGCACGGCCTGATCTATTTCATCGGGCATAGCCCGGCCACCACCGCGATTTTCCGGGCGCGCCTTGAGCGCCGCTGTGGCGCCGACATTGCGCGCATCCGGTTCCTGCCCCGCATGAACGGCGCGCAGTTTCTGGCGCTGGTCCGGGCCGCCGACGTGCTGCTCGATATACCGCAGTGGTCCGGCGGCAAGACCTCGCTCGAGGCCCTCGCGATGGGCACGCCCATTGTGCATCACTCCGGCGCTTTCATGCGCGGCCGGCACCTGCGCGCGTTCTATCGCCGCATGGGAATGGACACCATGATCGCGAACACCGCGGAGGCTTACGCGGCTCTTGCGGTGCGCGCGGTCCATGATGCGGCGTTCCGAACCGGCGTTCGCGGCGAGATTGCCGCCCGCAGCGGCGCATTGTTTGACGACGTGGCGTCGATCCGCGAGATCGAGAATCTGTGGTCCCAGGCCCTAGGGCGGTAATGCGCTCGGTGCAAACACGACCTGCGGGATAATCCGGGCGGCAGGTTGTGCGGGTAGAGGAGCGCTGCACGGGAACTTCGTTCATGCGGGTTGAGCCCGATCAACGCGGTCCGCGTGACGGCAGGGGACGATCACACTCCCCACAACGCTTCGAGGAGATGGCCGTGTCAACACAGGTGGCAAAGTTACTGGCGGCGACGGCGGCCGGACTGCTCCTGGCGGGGTGCGCTTCGCCGCCCGCGGAGCACCGCATGGCGCAGATGAAGGACAAGCCGATGGCGATGCACGGTTGCCAGATGGCCATGGCCAAAGGCCATGGCGCAGCGTCCGGCGGCAACCAAAACGCCCGCGGGCGCATGGAGAAGTGCGCTCACATGGCCCCGGGCCACGATCAGGCCGACGCGGTCTCTAAGGCGCCCGCCGGCGCGGAAGACCATTCCAAGCATCATCCTCAACCCTGACCGGCGGCCGGCCCGGTGAGCACCGTCAATCTGGAGTTTGCTTTCAGGCCGCGCTCGGTCGCCGTAATCGGTGCGGGTGCGGGGCCAGAGAATGTCGGCCACCTGATCCTGTCTAATATTCGCGCCGCCGGGTTCCAGGGCGCGATCTATCCGGTCAATCCGCACCACGATGTCATCGCGGGCATGCCGTGCTATCGCGATGTCACGGCCTTGCCGGCCGCGCCCGATCTCGCGGTCATCGCCACGCCGCCGGACGCGGTGGCGGCCGCGGTCGAGGCGCTCGCCCGGCTGGGATGCCGCGCGGGCGTGGTTATAACCGCCGGCTTCGGGGAAGGCGGCAACGCAGCCGGCGCGGCGCGGCGCGGCGCCGTGCTGGCGGCGGCGCAGCCGCAGAAGTTCCGGATTCTCGGCCCCAACTGCCTGGGCATCATCGTGCCCGGCGCTCGCCTCAACGCGAGTTTCAGCCGCACCATGCCGGCGGCGGGATCGCTTGCGCTTGTGTCCCAATCCGGCGCGGTCGCCGCGTCAATGATCGACTGGGCGCAGACCCGCGGTATCGGCTTTTCGCATGTCGTGACCGTCGGCGACATGATCGATGCCGATTTCGGCGATGTCATTGAATATATCAGCGCCGATCCCGCGACCCGGGCGGTCCTCCTCTATATCGAAGGCATCACCAACCCGCGCAAATTCATGTCGGCGGCGCGCGCGGCGGCGCGCATAAAGCCTGTGCTTGCCGTTAAGAGCGGCCGCCATGCCGCCAGCGCCCGGGTGACGGCCTCGCATACCGGCGCGCTCGCGGGCAGTGACACGATTTACGACGCGGCGCTGGCCCGCGCGGGGATCATGCGCGTCGATGACCTCGACGACCTGTTCGCGGTGGCGGAATTGCTGGCCTCGGGGGTCACGGTCGGGGGCGACCGGCTTGCGGTTATTACCAATGGCGGCGGCCTTGGCGCGCTCGCCGCGGACCGTCTGATCGGCTGCGGTGGGCGTCTGGCCGCACTCTCCGGCGCCACCATCCAGGCGCTCGACGCGGAACTGCCGCCCACATGGAGCCGGGCTAATCCGGTGGATCTGATCGGCGACGCCGGGCCAGCCAAATATGCTGCCGCGCTCGCGGCGGTATCCGCGGATGACGGAGCCGATGCTGTGCTGGTGATGCACTGCCCGACAGCGGTCGCGGACCCGGACGCGATCGCGGCCGCCATGACCGCGCCGGTAAATCGCCGTCCGCTCCTCACGGCCTGGATCGGCGCGGCCAGTGTGGAGAAAGCCCGGCAGGAGTTCGCCCGCCGTTTCATCCCGACCTTCGAGACTCCAGCCCAGGCTGTGAATGCCTTTATGGACCTCGCGCGTTACAGCCGGCTGCAGGACATGTTGCTGGAGGCGCCGCCGCTCGCGCTCGGCCCGGCACCCGCCGCGGTCGATCGGGCGCGGGAAATCGTCACCCACGTTGCCGGCGCCTCCTGGCTGCCGCCCACGCAAGTGCACGAGCTGCTTGGCCTCTATCAAATCCCTTGCGTGCGCGCGGCGGAGGCCCAGTCGCCGGATGACGCGGCTGCGATCGCCAAGGCCTGGAACTGCCCGGTTGCCCTGAAAGTAAGATCGCCCGACATCCTCCATAAGGCCGACGCGGGCGGGGTAGCCCTGGCGGTTCCGCCGGAGGAGGTGGCGAAGGTGGCCTCGGCCATGTTCGCGCGCTTGAAGATAAACCTCCCTCAGGCCCGGTTGGATGGATTTTGGGTTGAGGAAATGATCGTGCGTCCGAACGCCCAGGAACTGCTGCTGGGGATGGTCCGTGACCCCACCTTCGGACCGGCGATTGCCTTCGGGCATGGTGGGACCGCGGTCGAGGTCATCAACGACCGCGCCTTCGGATTTCCGCCGCTGAACCAATCTCTTGCCGCGGCAATGATCGCGTCGACCAGGGTCGGCCGGCTGCTGGCCGGCTACCGCAATCGCCCCCGGGCGGACAGCGAGGCCATAACCCAGGCGCTGGTGCATCTCTCGCAGCTGGTGAGCGACCATCCGCAAATCGTGGAATTGGACATCAACCCTCTGCTCGCCGACGACCGTGGCGTCATTGCACTGGACGCGCGCATCAAAGTGGATCCAGCCATGACGGTAAGCGCGCTTATCATCGCGCCCTATCCCGGCCATCTTGAGCGCACGGTTTCGCTTGCGGGCTCTTCCATGATCTTCCGGGCGCTTCGGCCCCAGGACACCGCCCTGGTGGAAGAATTTCTGCGGCGCCTGTCTCCCGAGGATCGCAGATGGCGATTTTCCGATACGCGCGCGGCGGGTGACGCCGCCGGCGCCCGCCGGCTATGCCAAATCGACTATGACCGGGACCTGGCGATGGTCGCGGTGGGGCCGGATGGGGCGGCGGTCGCGCTGCTCGAACTCCATACCAACAGCGACCGCAACACCGCGGAGTTCGCCATTGTCGTGCGTTCGGACATGCAGCGTCGCGGCATTGGCGCCGGCTTGTTGGCGTGCCTGATGGACGTTGCCCGGCAGCGGGGTGCGGGTTCGACCTGGGGGCAGGTGGCGGCCGGCAATACCCGCATGCTGGACATTTGCCGGCGCCTTGGCATGACGCTGCGCTTCGTGGGGACGGACCAGGTAATCGCGGATATGAGTCTCGCTCAGACAGCGGCTTGATCCCAATCAACGTTGCCGGGATCGGAATGCGCGAGCTTGAGACCCGTTCAAAGATTTGAGGAGGCACCGTGGTCCCTTTTCCTCGCGCCGTAACGCTGGCCATTCTGGCCCTGAGCCTTGCCAGCAGCGTAGCCAACGCGCAAACCGGCGACAGCATGGGCGGCAGGACCTATGCGCTCGCGCATTGTACAGAATGCCACAATGTCGGCGCCGGGCGGCAGCAGGGGCCGATCCGTCCCGGCGAGGCGCCGGACTTTGCCGCCGTGGCCAACGCCCGCACGACCACCGCGCTCGGCCTCGAGGTTTTCCTCACCACGCCGCACGCGAAGATGCCCAACTTTATGATCGCGGAAGCCGACCGCCAGAACGTGGCGGCCTATATCCTGAGTTTGCGCACCAAGAGCGGCGCGCCGCGGTAGTAGCTGGCGGCGGCGCTTACACGACGCCGCCCGCCAACGCTTCATCGGCCAGACGGTAGCCCCGGTGCGCCTTACTTGCGCCTCCGTACCGCAGGCCATAACCAGCGACCAGCCGGCCCGCCAGCTCCGTCAGCGCCGCTTCGGGTCCTGACACCAGTTCCAGTTCGATCTCGGCAATGGTCTCGGTGCGCGCACCGGCGACAATGGCGCCCTCGTCGAAGGCGAGGGCAACGCGGCCCGCGTCCCCATCCGGTCCGCCCGGCACGTCCAGGGCGAACTCGATCCTGGTGAAGCGCGTTTCAAAAAGCGGGGCGATATCGGCCGGCGCTTCCATCGCAAAACCATCCGCAAGGATCCCCGCCACCATGGCCATGTCCGGCCGTGGCGAGGCAACGACGTGCTCGATCTCCCAGCGCCGGAACAGGCCCTGCCGTGCTTCGCCGCGGGATTTGAGTCCGAGGATATGCCGCTGCCCGTCGGAGCGGACGCGCAGTATCAAATCGTGGGCGGCGAACCACCGGCTGGGGGTATCGTAGTAGATGTTGACCAGCGCCAGCGTCGAGGGAGGACGCACGGCCAGTTCCTGGATCACCGCGCTTTCGCGCACGCGCGCGATCAGGGCCGGCGTGGCGAGAAGCTTGACCTCCAGCTCCTGATGACAGCCGTCCGGCCATCGGGCTTGGGCGCGTACGTCCTCGGGTAAGGTCTGCGGCGTATGCGGCGTCATCACGGGCGGTTCCAGTTCAAGCGGCAGCGGGCTGTGCGGAGATCCTGCCGTCGATCACCTCGACGATCCGGTCGCAGCGGCGGGCAAGATCCATGTTGTGGGTCACGAGCAGAAATGTAGTGCCGTTGGCGCGGTTCATGGCGCGCATCATCTCAAAGACGCCGTTGGCCGAGGCGGTGTCCAGGTTGCCGGTGGGCTCGTCCGCGAGGATCAGGACCGGGTTTATGGCCAGGGCTCGCGCGATGGCGACGCGCTGCTGCTGGCCGCCGGACATGTTGTTGGCGAGGTTATCCTGCCACTGGGTCAGGCCCACCTCGGCCAAAAGGTGCGCCGCGCGCACGCGCATTTGATCGTTGGGGAACTCCTGATCCACCAGCATCGGCATCATGACGTTCTCCAATGCGGTATAGGCCGAGATCAGGTAGTGATACTGAAAGACGAAACCGATGCTGTGGCCGCGCAGCTTGGTGATCGCCGCATCGTCCAGCCGGCTGACCTCCCGGCCGTTGATAAACAATGCCCCTTTTGTAGGCCGGTCGAGCAGTCCGATGATATTGAGAAGCGTGCTTTTGCCGGAACCGGAAGGGCCGATCAGCGCGACAAACTCGCCGCGCCGCAAGGTCAGGTTTATGTTGTGCAGCACCTCGGTCTCCACCGGCGTGCAGACGTTGTAGGACTTGCAAAGATCGACCAGGCGCAGGACGTCGGGCTCATCCACGGATCGCCACCACCGGATCGAGTTTGGCCGCCCGCAATGCCGGCACGGCCGCCGCGGCTACCCCGGTCACCGCCGCCAGCACGAGCGCGATCACGAGAAGCGACGGTTCCAGCACCAGCGGAAACAATTCGCTGCCGTCGGGCCTGCGCAGATAGCCGTGCCAGAGAACCAGCGCGCCGGCGCCGACGCCGGCGCCGACGATGGCGCCCAGGAAACCCAGGAGCCCGCCCTGCAGCAGGAAAATCCGCAGGATCTGCCCTTGGGTCGTGCCGACGGCGCGCAGGATGCCGATATCCTTGGATCGCTGGATGACCGAAACCACCAACACGCTGGCGATGCCGAAGGCGATGGACAGGGCCACGAACACCCTGATCAGCGTGTTGGAGTTTGATTGGGCGGCGATGGCCGAGAAGAACTGTGCATTGGTCTTGATCCAGCTGTCGGCTTCGATCCCGGTGGCGGCCTGGATGGCCTGCGCGACGTCTTCGGCGGCGTAGATGTCCTCGACCGTGATGTCGATGGTGGAAACACCGCCCGCCAGGCCTGACAGCGCCTGACCCGTGCGCAGGGATACATAAGTGGAGCGTTCGTTGGCGCCTTTGTTGCCCAGGTCGAACAGGCCGGAGATGGTGAGCACCACCGACGCGCCGGTGCCGGCGCGGACGATGATCTTGTCGCCGAGCGCAACGCCCAGGTCTTTGGCCAGGTCCGTGCCGATGACGATATCGTCGGCGAGCAGCCGCGCTTGGCCGGCGACAATGTAGTCGGGAAGGCGCACGATCTTGAAGTACACGGCGGGATCAATGCCAAGCAGCGCGATGGAGCGGCTGGCGGCGCCTTTTATCGCAAGGCCCGACGCCGAGACCACGGGCGATATGGTGACGATCTCGGGCCACTGCGCCAGCTGGCGGGTGACGGCCTGCCACTGATCGAGCGACCGGATGCGCTGCGCCGGGCGCTGATAGATGGTGGCGACCACATCGCCGGACGGGTAGCGCCGCAGCGGCCGCGCCACTTCATCGGGCGGCACCAATTGGATGTGCGGTTGCGAGGTCAGCACCCGTTTCAGGAAGTTCGCTTCGAGACTGGAGAGCATGGCCGACATGAAAACGATCACGGCGACGCCGATGGCCACGGCGGTGACAATGAAGATCGTCTGCATCCTGCCTTCCTTGAGGAAGCGGATGGCGGCGATCCACTCGAAGGGCGCCCTGTGGTTCACGCGGCAGGGCGCGGGCGCGGCGTGGGCGCGGCGAATTTCACACGGAGCCTGGCGCCCGGCTTGATCGTCGCATTGGCCGCGAGCACGGTGTCTCCGGCGGCGAGGCCCGCCAGGATTTCCGCTTGCCCGCCGCTGACCAATCCCACGTCGACGTCCTGACGCACGGCGCGGCCGTCCACAACCTTGAGCACCCAGGACTTTCCGTTGCCGGCGTCGCGCAGCGTCCGCGCCGGCGCCACGATAGCCTGCGGGCGCCGCCCGGTTTCAATGTCCACCGACACGGTCATGTCCTGGCGCAGATACGCCGGCGCGTGCGGCACCGCCAATTTGACCTCCACCGACGCCCGCTGGGCGTCAACCGCCGGATTGATGTAGGAAACCTCGGCGGGAAAGGTGTCCTTGGGATACGCGTCGGCGGAGGCCAGCGCTTGCTGGCCCGGCGCGATCAGGCTCAAGTTGCGTTCGTCCAGCTGGACAATCAGTTCGGTGTCGCCGCTGGGCGACAGCACCATCAGAATGTCGTTGGCATGGACGACGTTGCCGCGTTCCACATTGCGCGAGATCAGGATGCCGTCGCGGGGAGCGGTGATCACGGTATAGGCGAGATGCGACTTGGCGACGTCGAGCGCGGCCCTGGCCTGGTCGACCTGGGCCTCGATCATGACGTAGTCGCTGCCGCCGGGGCGGCTGGACTGGAATTGAAGTTCGGCGCTTCTGGCCTGCGCACGGGCAACCTCCAAGGCCTTTACCGCCGTGTCGAGGGCCGCGCGGGTTTGAAACCCGTCCTTCGAGAGCGCCGCGGCTCTGTCATACGTGGCCTGCGCATCCGTGAGGGCGGCGCGCGCCTGCTTCAGAGCCTCATTGGCGGCCGGCAAAGTGAGTTCGCGCGCCTGCCGCAGCCGGGCTTCGGCCTGGATGAGCGCGCTTTGGGCTTGCGTCACCGCGCTCTTGGCCTCGCGGTCGTCGAGAACCACCAGGATATCGCCCGCGCGCACGGTCTGCCCCTCGGCCACGGGAACCTTGGCGACGCTCCCTGTGATCTGGGCGCCGACGTTGACGCGGTAGGGTGCCTCCACATGGCCGCTGGCGACGATGCGTTGGGAAAAATCAGCGCGGACGATCCTTTCGCCTGCCACCACCGGGCCCAGGAGAAATTGCGCGGCGCCGTAGCCCAGCCCAACCGCGGCAACCACGGCCAGCAGGGCGCTCAGCCATCGGCGCCCGAGCCATGCCGCCGCCTTGCGCAGCCCGCCGTAAGACTTCGGGCCGGCGGCCGACTGGATGTCGGGTGCCGCCGCCGCGCCGGCGGGGGGTGGCGGGAAATCCAGCATCTGGGTTGCCTCTAAAATCCTGCTGACAGCGCTCGGCCAACGAGGGGAGCTTAGAAAATCCCTGTCACATAAGGATTGATTTGGATCACCCCCGATCACCGGCCACGCCGGCCGCCTGCATCCTGGTAACCGCGAGGCCCCTTGCGGAAAGGTGCTCCTTGCCGCGGCGGCGGGCATCGTTGACGGGGATCAATCGTGGACGTGGCCACACGTCCTAATTTGCCCAGCACGGCGGCCCCGGCATAGGAGTAAGGCCATGAAAGCCAGTGACGTGATGACCAGTAGCGTGCTGTGCGTCAGCTTGAACGCCACCGTCGGGGAGGTCGCCAGGACCATGATCCGCGAGCGTATCAGCGGCCTTCCGGTGGTGAATGACGACAATATCCTGGTGGGCATTGTCACCGAGGGTGACCTGCTGCGCCGCGTCGAGGCCGGCACGGAGCGCGCGCGGCCTCACTGGCTGGAGTTCATCCTCGGCGGCGCCAAACTCGCCACGGAATATGTCGCCAGTCACAGCCAGAAGGTTGCCGATGTCATGACCCGTAACGTCACGGCCGTGACCGAGGATACCGCCCTGGCGGACATCGTCAGCCTCATGGAACGCAACAAGATCAAGCGCGTACCGGTCGTCTACGAGGGGCGCGTGGTGGGGATCGTGTCGCGCGCGAACCTTTTGAAGGCGCTTGCCGACGCCAGCGCGCCGGAAACCGCCAAGGACGACGATGCGATCCGCAAAGCCCTGGAGACGGAGTTAGGGAAGCGTCCGTGGTATGCCCGGCAGGGGCATGCGGTGGTTCATGACGGCGTCGTGGACCTGTGGGGAGTGGTCTTGCACGACTCTGAAAGGACAGCCATTCGTGTGGCCGCCGAGAATATTCCCGGCGTCAAGGCTGTCCGCGACCATATGGCCTGGATCGAACCGCTCACCGGCACAGTGGTCGAAGCCGGTGAGGATGCGCGCTAGCCTTGCGCGACCTGTGCCAGTGATACCCGCGCAGAGCGGTGTGAAATCTAACCGAGGTAAGCGCCGCCGCCGCCGGTTTTCGTCGTGGCCGGTGGCGCATTCACAGCGCAGGTGGTGGACATATTAATTGTGCCACCCAGCTGCGTGTTGAGGATGGCGACATTGATGACTTCGACCGGCGCCTGATTCGTGATGTCGGTGACAATGATGTTGGCATGCAGTTGGGATGCATTGGTGGTCCAGCCGATATCCTGCTGAATCTTGGTGAAGGCCAGACTGAGGGATGCATTCGCTCCAACCGTGTACCGCGTAAAGCCAACCGAGGTCCCCGCATCCGTGCGGATTGAGCCGGTAGTGCTGTCGACGGTGCCAGCGTCGTAGACATAAACCCCGAAGGTTGATGCGGCATTCCAGTAGTTGTGGATGTCGATTTGGGCCGGGTAGCCGGTCGAGAGCTTGTCGGTATGGACGTTCGTCACCACCAGGCTGGGATAGGAGGCCGCGATCGATAAGTTGAGCGGGTAGGAACAGATGCTGGCGTTTTCAAACAAGCCCGATGTTCCATTGAACGTCACATGTTGATAGCCGGAGGTGGTTTCCGGATTCTGGATATAGAACGCATAGCCATGGTCGGCCGCGGTCGTGGCATGCGCCATGCTCAGGATCGTCGCGAATGAGTATTGGGGCGAGGCGTGCTTGGGCACCGGGATAAGGACCGATCCCAAAACCGCGCCGGTGGTGGTGCTCACGACCCGGATGGTGAAGGTGCTGGTTGCCGCGCCGACGCCGCCAAACAGCCTGAGATATGACGTCGA
>CANJOI010000135.1 GCA_947475365.1 Fidelibacterota bacterium
CGGCGTATGTCCTTGAGTACCCGCTCAGCAGGCGCCTTCGTGGTCATGGGTTTTGATCTCATCTTCGTTCCTCCGTCACTACGATGAGACCAAAACCCTCCCTTACTCACCACCCCAATTCTGTCTCATAGGCGCTGACGGCCTACAGACGAGCACAAACTGGAGAAGTTCCAAATTTGGCGGCTCAAGAAAGGTCGAGCGGCGGATACGGTGAATGCCGATATGCAGATGCTCCTAAAACTTCTGCGATGGGCCTGTCGTCGTCAGCTATTGGCTCAGGTTCCGGTAATCGACCCCATACCAAGTGATGCTGGCCGCAACCTCATCGTTCCCACGGTAGACGAAGTGGCGCGCATCATCGAGGCGCTACCCGAAAGCAATCGTCTCGTTGTCAGGTTTATCGCTGAGACAGGAAGTCGAAGCGGTGAAGTGTTCAATCTCGATTGGGATAATATCGATCTTGAGAACAGGATCGCTCACTACCGGCGGCGTGCGGATTGGACGCCGAAGACGCGTCATTCCGAACGGCCCGTGGCGTTCAGCGAAACCACTCGCGCGGAGCTTCTGAAAATCAAGGATAGGGAGGGTCTTGTCTTCCCTAGCCCCAAGGACCCAGAGAAGACCCGTGACAATATCCGCAAATCGCTGAAGACGGCGGTCAAAGCGGCCAACATCGTGCGGAACGGAAAGCCGCTTAGCGTCACGCTCCATACTTTGAGGAAGTGCTACGCGACATGGGGCGCGATGGAAGTCAAAATGCCGCATCGCCAGCTACAGGATCAACTCGGGCACGCTCCCGGCTCGAAGATGACCCTTAAGCACTACGTCGGCAGGTCTCGCGACCTGCTACACCAGTGCGTCATGCCAATCCCCGTTGGCTCTCCGAACGGGGAAGTGGCAACAAAAGTGGCAACACGCTAGCCACTGGCGGCCACCGGCAAATTCCGGTACCGCATAAAGCTCTGCAAATACTTGCAAAGCGATGGTGGAGCTGAGCGGGATCGAACCGCTGACCTCTACAATGCCATTGTAGCGCTCTCCCAACTGAGCTACAGCCCCGAACCCATCAAACCGCCTTGGCAAATCCCTTGGCGGGTCTCGGTCGGCGGCGCTGCTATGTGTTGGAACGGTGCAGCGCCTTTTCTTGAGGGCCGGAAGCTAAGAGCTTCCGTTTTATCCTTCAAGCAGAAATCTTTAGTTTGCGCGCCTTCGGCACGACAATCTTTGCGCGCCTTCGGCACGACAATCTCAGGTCTCGTCCTTCTCGATTTCGACTTCCACTTCGTCGTCGTCCTCGCCGAGGTCGGAGGTATCCTCGATCACGCCTTCATCTTCTTCATCGTCGGCGGCGGCATCGGCGTCGTCCGGGGCCGGCACGGGCTTGGCGGCGGCGGCGGCGGCGGCTTTCGCGGCGGCGGCTTTTTCCTCGGACGGGCGGCCGCGGCTGGTCTTGAAGATCACCGGGCGGGCGTTGGCGGTGCCGCACTTGGGGCAATGGCCCGGCTGCTTGTTGAGGTCATAGAACCGCGCGCCGCAGCTCTCGCAGGTCAGTTTCATCCCCAAGTCAGCTTTTGCCACTGTGTCTTCCCTCTCGGTTCACGCTGTCGTCCCGGCAATACCCGCAGAACCGCGTCCTGAAACGCCAGTCCCGCATATTAGGTTGCTGGGTGACCCCCCGGTTAAAGGCTTTAACCCTCGGGGGGCGTAGGCATTTGCCACTTTATAGAGGGGCTGTAAACCGGAATCCGCCCTGGGCCGGCAGGCGGCGTATAAGTCCCTGACCGGTAAAGGATATGCGCGCCCGCTATTTGCGCCCGCCCGGCTTAGGCGTGGCGGGGCCGGGGAGGGCATGGTAAGCGGTCGCTCGTCCATGACCGCTCTGTCCACAGCCCCCCACTCCGCCGGTCCGGCCTCCGCCCGTTCAAGCCGGGCCAGGGCCCTTTCGGGCACGGTCACGGTGCCGGGCGACAAGTCGATCTCGCACCGGGCGCTGATCCTGGGCGCGCTGGCGGTAGGCGAGACCCGCATCACCGGCCTGCTCACCGGCGAGGATGTGCTGCGCACCGCCACCGCCATGGCCGCCCTGGGGGCGAAGGTGGAAAGAGCGGGAGATATTTTCAGCGTCTGGGGCCGGGGCATCGGCGGCCTCGCGGAGCCCGGCGATGTCATCGACCTCGGCAACTCCGGCACGTCCGCGCGGCTGATCGCGGGGCTGCTGGCGGCTTATCCCTTCACCTCCTTCATGACCGGCGATGCGTCGCTGCGCCGCCGTCCCATGGCGCGGGTGATCGAGCCCTTGAGCCTCACCGGCGCCAAATTCGCGAGCCGGGCCGGCGGGCGCCTGCCGCTGGCCATCACCGGCACGCCGGTGCCGGTGCCGCTGACCTATGCCAGCCCGATTGCCTCCGCCCAGGTGAAGTCGGCCGTGCTGCTGGCGGGGCTGCATGCGCCGGGCGCCACCACGGTCACCGAGCCCTCGGCCAGCCGCGATCACACCGAGCGCATGTTCACGTATTTCGGCGTCGATGTGCAAAGCACGGGCACATCCGAAAAGCCTTATAAAACGCGCATTCTCGGCCAGCCGGAGCTGCGCGGCAAACCCGTGACGGTGCCGGCCGATCCGTCGTCGGCCGCGTTCCCGGCGGTGGCGGCCTGTATCGTGCCGGGGTCGAAAATCACGCTCACCAATATCGGCATCAATCCGCTGCGCACGGGATTGTTCACCACGCTGCAGGAGATGGGCGCGGGCATTGTGTTCAAGAACCAGCGCGACGAAGCCGGCGAACCGGTGGCCGATGTGGAAATCACCGCCGGCGCGCTCAAGGGCGTGCATGTGCCGGCCTCGCGCGCGCCCAGCATGATCGATGAGTATCCGGTGCTGGCGGTCGCGGCGGCGTTTGCCGAGGGTGAGACGCGCATGGACGGTCTCGCCGAGTTGAAGGTGAAGGAAAGCGACCGCCTCGCGGCCATGCAGCGCGGCCTCACCGCCTGCGGCGTGGATGCGCGCGTCGAGGGCGACACCCTGATCGTGCGCGGCGCCGGCAAGGCGCCCAAGGGCGGCGCCACCATCGCGGTGGAGCTGGATCACCGCATCGCCATGTCGTTCCTGGTGCTGGGCATGGGGGCGGCCGAATCGGTGGCCGTGGACGACGCATCTGCGATCGCCACCAGTTTCCCCGGCTTCGCGGATCTCATGAACGGCCTGGGGGCGGCCATCAGCGCCGACGCCTAATCCTGCTTTATTTCTGTCATGGCCCGGTTTATCCGGGCAATCCATGCCTCGGCGGACTCGGTGTTCCAACGACCACGCCGCCCCCTGAATCATGGATCCCCCGGACGCTCAAGAGGGCGCCGGAGGATGACAACGGTGCTTATTCGCGGAGTGTGTGGCTTTGAAGACGATCTCTATTGCCCTGGATGGGCCCGCCGCGTCGGGCAAGGGCACCTTGGCCAGGCGGCTCGCGGCGGACCTGGGGCTGCGGTATTTGGATACCGGGTCGTTGTATAGAGCCGTGGGGGTGGCGACCCTTCAGGCCGGCGGCGATCCCGGCGATCCGGCCGCGGCGACCAAAGCAGCCGAAACCCTTGATATCGCGAAATATTCACCCGCGGATTTACGCAGCGAGGCGGCCGGTAACGCGGCCTCGAAAGTGGCGGCGATCCCCAGCGTCCGGGCGGCGCTTTTGGACTATCAGCGCCGGTTCGCGGCCCAGGCCCCGGGGGCGGTGCTGGACGGCCGGGACGTAGGCACGGTCGTCCTGCCCCAGGCGGACGTGAAGATCTTCGTCAAAGCCGACTTCGAAGTGCGCCTCGCCCGCCGGGTCGCGGAGTTGCGGGCGGGTGGTCAAACCATTATAGAAAGCCGCGTTCGTGAGGATATGGCTGCCCGTGACGCCCGCGATTCCAACCGCAGCGTCGCACCCTTGGTCCCGGCCGATGACGCCTGGATTTTGGACACCTCGGCCATGAATGCGGACCAGGCCTTCACCGCGGCGAAGGCTCATATCGCTTCCAAGCTGAACGCTTAAAGCGCGCGTCAAAGCGCCAAGAAAGATGTTTGGTGCGGCAAAGCCGGAATGGTCCGGCCCCGCGCCGTTGATGAAGACCTGGGGAACCAACCCGAGGCCTGGATCAAAAAACCGAAAGGACGTTTTTTAATGACTCCATCCAATGCCGCGCTGAAGGAAGATTTCGGCGCGCTCCTCGAAGAATCATTCAACAAGGGCTCCATCGAAGGCAGCGTCATCCGCGGCACCATCGTGCGCGTTGACGACGACGCCGTGCTGATCGACGTGGGCCTGAAGTCCGAAGGCCGCATCGCGCTGAAGGAATTCGCCCGCGGTGGCCGTGAAGCCGCCCTCAAGGCCGGCGACAAGATCGACGTTTACGTCGAGCGCTATGAAGACCGCGACGGTCTCATCATCCTCTCGCGCGACAAGGCGCGCCGCGAAGAGGCCTGGAACGTGCTCGAAGAGCAGTACAGCAAGAACACCCGCGTCGAAGGCATCATCTTCGGCCGCGTCAAAGGCGGTTTCACCGTCGACCTCAACGGCGCCGTGGCGTTCCTGCCCGGCTCCCAGGTCGATATCCGCCCCGTGCGCGACATCACCCCGCTGATGGGCAGCCCGCAGGCGTTCCAGATCCTGAAAATGGATCGCGCGCGCGGCAACATCGTGGTCTCGCGCCGCGCCGTAATGGAAGAAACCCGCGCCCATGAACGCTCCAAGCTCATGGAAGACCTGAAAGAAGGCCAGGTCCTCGACGGCGTGGTCAAGAACATCACCGACTACGGCGCGTTCGTGGATCTCGGCGGCGTCGACGGCCTCCTGCATGTCACCGACATCAGCTGGAAGCGCGTCAATCACCCGTCCGAAGCGCTGTCCGTCGGCCAGCAGCTCAAGGTGCAGGTGATCCGCTTCAACCCGGAAACCCAGCGCATTTCGCTCGGCATGAAGCAGTTGGAAGCCGATCCGTGGGAAGGCGTCGCCGCCAAGTACCCCGTGGGCGCGAAGTTCACCGGCCGCGTCACCAACATCACCGACTACGGCGCCTTCGTGGAGCTGGAAGCCGGCGTCGAAGGCCTGGTGCACGTCTCGGAAATGAGCTGGACCAAGAAGAACATCCACCCGGGCAAGATCGTCTCCACCTCGCAGGAAGTGGAAGTCATGGTGCTCGACGTGGACCAGGAGAAGCGCCGCATCTCGCTGGGCCTCAAGCAGTGCCTCAGCAACCCCTGGACCACCTTCAAGGACCGCTTCCCGGTCGGCACGCAGGTGGAAGGCGAGATCAAGAACATCACCGAGTTCGGTCTGTTCGTGGGCCTCGAAGGCGAAATCGACGGCATGGTCCATCTCTCGGACCTGGCCTGGGAAGGCGACGGCGACGCCGCCCTCAAGAACTTCACCAAGGGCCAGATCGTGAAGGCCAAGGTGCTGGATGTGGACGTCGAGAAGGAGCGCATCTCGCTCGGCATCAAGCAGCTGTCGGAAGACCCCTACGCGGCCGCCGCCGGCGAACTGAAGAAGGGCCAGGTGGTCACCTGCGTCGTGAAGCAGGTCACCGAGAACGGCCTCGAAGTGTCGGTCAACGACACCTTCCAGGGCTTCATCAAGCGCAATGAACTGGCCAAGGACCGCTCCGAGCAGCGCCCCGATCGTTTCGCCGTCGGCGAAAAGGTGGACGCGCGCATCACCATGGTCGACCCGAAGACCCGCAAGCTGACCCTCTCCATCAAGTCGCGTGAAGTGGAAGAGGAAAAGCAGGCCATGGCCGAATTCGGTTCGGCGGACTCGGGCGCCTCGCTGGGCGACATCCTGGGCGCGGCCCTCAAGAAGAAAGCCGGCAAGAAGGAAGACGAAGAGGCCTAAACCCCTCTTAGTCAGAGAGATCAGGAACGCCCGCCGGGGACCTCCCGGCGGGCGTTTTTGCTTGGGCTTCGCCGGAGAGTCCTCAAAAACGCTGAGATTCCCGCGCCAATTTGTAAAAACCTCTGCGTTTTGAGGGGGTTAACTCCCGGCCGCCCTTGATTTCCGCGCCTCATTGGCCCATCTTGGCTCCCTGCACCCATGACGGGAGTTGACGGCCCATGACCAAATCCGAACTCATCGCCCACATCGCCAGCCGTAACCCGCACCTCTATCAGCGGGACGTCGAGCGCATCGTGACCTCGATCTTCGATGAGATCTCCAAGGCCCTGGGCCGTGGCGACCGGGTGGAGCTGCGCGGCTTCGGCGCGTTCTCGGTCAAGCACCGTGACTCCCGCGTCGGCCGCAACCCCCGCACCGGCGCCTCGGTGTCGGTGGCCGAGAAGGCCGTGCCGTACTTCAAGACCGGGAAGCAGCTGCGCGATATGCTGAACGTCTGAGTTTTGGGCGTTCGCGCCTGAGTTTTATTTGCCGGAATTTCCTTGAGAGTTATCAACAGCATTGTCGCCGGGATCGTCGCGGTCCTGGTGGTGCTGTTCGCCGTCTCCAACCGCGCCGGGGTGGTGGTGGAGGTATGGCCGTTCCCCTACCAGCTGGCGCTGCCGCTCTACGCCGTGATCCTGCTGGCGGCCCTGTTGGGATTCATCGCCGGGGTGATCGGCGCCTGGATGATGGGCGGGGAAAAACGCAAGGAGCACCGCCGCCTGAAAAAGCAGGTGCGCGCGATGGAGCAGAGTCTCGCCGAACGCCGCGATGTCAGGGAATTCTCGTAGCGGGTCGAAGCTCAAACAGGGGTGGCAAAATCCCTGCGGCGGTTTAGAAGAACGCAGCCTCACCGGACTGAAAGCAACGTCATGGCCGCGCCGCGCACCCTCAAAACCCCGATCTTCACCGCGCTCGACACGGCGGAAGTGTCCGAAGCCACCGCGCTCGCCGCGAAGCTGGCGGACTCCACCGGCGGCGTGAAACTGGGCCTTGAGTTCTTCTGCGCCCACGGGCCAAAAGGCGTGAAGGAAGTGCAGAGCGCCTCTGACCTGCCGATCTTCCTGGACCTCAAGCTCCACGACATCCCCAACACCGTCGCGGGCGCCATGCGTTCGGTCGCGCAGCTCGGCGTGTACATGACCACGGTGCACGCCATTGGCGGCCAAGGCATGATGGAAGCCGCCGTGAAGGCCGCCACCGACACCGCCTATGAATTTCCGGTACAGCGCCCTCTGGTGATCGCGGTCACGGTGCTTACCAGCTTTGACGCCAATGACCTCAAATCCGTGGGCGTGGGCGCGGCCGTCACCGACCAGGTGCGCCGTCTGGCCGAAATCGCCCAGCGCGCGGGTGTCGATGGGATCGTCTGCAGCCCCCTGGAAGTCGAAATGCTGCGCAAGGATCTCGGCACCACCATGAAGCTGATCACGCCGGGCGTGCGCCCCACGTGGTCGGTGGCCAATGATCAAAAGCGTATCCTCACGCCGGCGGACGCGCTCGCGGCCGGCGCGGACTACCTCGTCATCGGCCGGCCCATCACCGGCGCCGCCGATCCCGCCGCCGCCGCCGCCCGCATCGCCCAGGAAATCGCGCCTCTCGCCAAAACCCCCGCTTAAAAGGTTGGTGCATGAAAACGCAGGTCAAGATCTGCGGCCTGACCGACGCCCGCGGCGTCACAGCCGCGGTCGACGCCGGCGCGAATTTTGTGGGCTTTGTGTTCTTCCGCCGCTCGCCGCGGTTTGTGGCGCCCGAAGCCGCCGCTGTCCTCGCCAGCCTCGCGCCGCGCGGCGTGAAGAAGGTGGGCCTGTTCGTGAACCCCACCGACGCCGAGCTGGAGAAAGTGCTGAATGCGGTGCGCCTAGACGTGATCCAGCTGCACGGCAAGGAGACGCCGGCGCGGGTGGACGCGGTGCGGCTGTTCGCGGGCCTGCCGGTCATGAAGGCCTTGGGGATCGAGACCGCGAAGGATCTCCACGACGCCAAGACCTATGCCGACCACGCCGACTGGCTGTTGTTCGACGCCAAGCCGCCCAAGGACGCCACCCGGCCCGGCGGCAACGCCAAGAGCTTCGACTGGAGTCTGCTCAAGGCCTTTGGGGGCCGTATCGCCTGGGGGCTGGCGGGCGGGCTGACCCGGACCAATGTCGCCAAGGCGTTGAAGGAGTCCGGCGCCCGGCTGGTGGACGTGTCCTCGGGCGTGGAATCCCGCCCCGGGGTCAAAAGTCCGGCCAAAATCAGGGCGTTCGTCATGGCCGCCCGCGCGGCGAAAGCCTCCTAAAGCCTGGCTTTTTTTGACGTAAGTGGTTGTTTCGTTGCATGGTTTTTTGCCGAAAACCGGCCTCCACTTTTCAGCACGATGCGTCAGGTCTTTGGAGTATAAGACCGCTCCTGTTTTGAGACCCCCAAAGGTTAAGAATGGCCTTGCCCGAAGCCCGTAACACCTATCGCGCCGGCGCCGACGAGAACGGGCATTTCGGCCTGTTCGGCGGCCGTTATGTGGCCGAGACCCTGATGCCCCTCATCCTCGAGGTGGACAAGGCCTATAGCGCGGCCAAGGCGGATCCGGCCTTCGTGCAAGAACTCACGCATCTCAACCTGCATTACGCCGGCCGGCCCAGCGCGCTCTATTTCGCCGAGCGTCTGACCGCGCATTTCGGCGGCGCGAAGATCTATTTCAAGCGCGATGAGCTCAACCACACCGGCTCCCACAAGATCAATAATTGCCTGGGTCAGATCCTGATCGCCCGGCGCATGGGCAAGAAGCGCATCATCGCCGAGACCGGCGCGGGCCAGCACGGCGTCGCCACCGCGACGGTGTGCGCGCGCTTCGGCTTGCAATGCGTGATCTACATGGGCGCCAAGGATATCGAGCGCCAAAAGCCCAATGTGTTTCGCATGCGGCTTCTGGGCGCCGAAGTGCGCGCCGTGGACAAGGGCAGCGCCACCCTGAAGGACGCGATGAACGAAGCCCTGCGCGACTGGGTCTCCAACGTTCACGACACGTATTACCTGATCGGCACCGCAGCCGGTCCGCATCCCTATCCCACCATGGTGCGCGATTTCCAATCGGTCATCGGCGCGGAAGTGCGCGAGCAGTTGATGGCGGCGGAAGGGCGGCTGCCGGACTCGCTGGTGGCCGCGGTCGGCGGCGGCTCCAATGCCATCGGCCTGTTCCATCCGTTCCTCGACGACTCCAGTGTTCAGATTTTCGGTGTTGAAGCCGCCGGGCATGGCATCTCCACCGGCCAGCACGCGGCCAGCATCACAGGCGGATCGTCCGGTGTCCTGCACGGCAACCGCACCTATCTGCTGCAGGACGCGGGCGGCCAGATCACGGACGCTCACTCGATTTCCGCCGGGCTCGATTATCCCGGTATCGGCCCCGAGCACGCCTGGCTGCATTTCCAGGGCCGCGTGCAATATGTCTCCGCCACGGACAAGGACGCGCTGGCGGCGTTCCAGTTGTGCTCCAAGCTGGAAGGCATCCTGCCGGCGCTGGAGCCGGCGCACGCGCTCGCCCACGTCATGCGCTTCGCGCCCTCGCAGAGCCCGGATCATCTCCTGGTCATGAACCTGTGCGGCCGCGGCGATAAGGACGTGTTCACCGTCGCCGAAGCCTTGGGAGAGACGCTGTGAGCGCTCCCACATTGGGCAATGAGGGCGCGAAAAAAATCCCCGCCCCTATCAGCCGCATCTCCGAGCGCTTCGCACTGCTGAAAAAGCACAGGCGCGCCGGCCTGGTGGCCTTCATCACCGCCAACGATCCGAACCCCGAGGTCTTCGCGGAGATCCTGGAGGGCTTGCCTTCCGCCGGCGCGGATATCATCGAAATCGGCATTCCGTTCTCCGATCCCATGGCCGACGGGCCGTCGATCCAGGCCGCCAGCCAGCGCGCGCTCAAACACCACACCACCGTCAAGACCGTCCTGGCCGCGGTGGAGAAGTTCCGCGAGGACGAAATCGAAACGCCCGTGGTGCTGATGGGCTATTACAATCCCATCTACCGTTACGGCCCGCAGGAGTTCGCCGAACATGCGTCCAACGCCGGCGTGGACGGCGTGATCGTGGTCGATCTGCCGCCGGAAGAGGCGGAAGAGTTGGACGTGCACCTGCGCGCCAACAACATCCATCTCATCTTCCTGACGGCGCCCACCTCCAGCGACGCGCGCCTGCCGGCCATCGTCGGCCGCGCCTCGGGCTTCGTGTATTATGTCGCCATCGCCGGCGTCACCGGCACCGCCACGGCCGATGAACATGCGGTCAGGAAAGCCGTGGCGCGGCTTCGCAAGCACACCGCGCTGCCGGTGGCCGTGGGCTTCGGCATCA
>CANJOI010000136.1 GCA_947475365.1 Fidelibacterota bacterium
ATCGGCACCATCATGACTCTGTGGAACGTGCCGGCGGGCCTCGCGGGTCTGGCGGCGACTTCCACCTTGCTCGCGTCCGCCGCTGGCGGCTGGCTGGCGGGTTATTGCTCCGACCGCTTCGGGCGCGTCCGCACCTTGCAAATCTGCATCCTGTGGTTCTCGGTCTGCACGCTGCTTTGCGCGGTTGCCCAGAGTTTCGAGCAACTGCTGGTATTCCGCACGTTGCTCGGCCTCGGCTTCGGCGGCGAATGGGCCGCGGGCGCGGTGCTGATGGGGGAAACCATCCGCGCCCAGTACCGGGGGCGCGCTTTGGGCTGCGTGCAATCGTCATGGTCCATCGGCTGGGGGCTGGCGGTCGTGTTGCAGGCCCTGGCGTTCTCGATATTCGAACCCGAGATCGCCTGGCGGGCGATGTTCGTGTTCGGCTTCATCCCCTCGATCTTCCTGCTGGTCTATATCCACCGCAATGTCGAGGAGCCGCCCATCGCCGTGCGTGCCCGCGCGGCGGCGGGGGAGAAGCCGCCGATCTGGGAAATCTTTTCGCGCGCCCACCTGAAGACCACGCTGCTCGCGTCCCTGGCGCTCACCGGCGCCCAAGGCGGCTATTACTCCATCACCACCTGGCTGCCGACCTACCTCAAGACCGACCGCGGTGTCACCGTGGTGGGGTCGACGGGGTATCTCGCGCTGCTGATCCTCGGCGGCTTTGTCGGATACCTGGTGGGCGCCTGGGTCTCGGATAGATTTGGCCGGCGCATCCTGTTCCTGATCTTCTCCCTGGGCGCCATGATCATGGCTGTGGTCTACACCCAACTGGAACTCACGCCGGTGCTGCTCCTGCTGCTGGGGTTCCCCTTGGGTTTCTTCTCCACGGGATACTACGCGGGCACGGGCGCGTTCCTCACCGAGCTGTTCCCGACGCGGCTGCGCGGCTCGGGGCAGGGGTTCTGCTTCAGCTTCGGCCGCGGCATCGGCGCCTTGTTCCCGACGCTCGTGGGATACTTGTCCGGCCGCTTCGATCTCGGCGACGCCATGGCCGCTTTCGCCGTCATTGCCTACGGCACGTTCTTCCTGACCGCATTCGCGCTGCCCGAGACCAAGGGCCGCCTCCTGGAACCCGCCCATGCAGGATAAAATCATCATCGCGCTGACCATTTTTCTCGGCGCGTTCCTGCTGTTCGCCGTGGAGCCGATGATCGCGAAGATGATCCTGCCGTGGTTCGGCGGGTCGGCGGCGGTGTGGCTTACATGCTTGCTGTTCTTCCAGGGCGCGCTGCTGGCGGGCTATGTCTATGCCCACCTGTTGACATCCAAGCTCTCGCCGCGCCTGCAAGGCCGGGTGCATATCGCCCTCCTGGCCCTGAGCCTCGCGGTGCTGCCCATCATTCCCTCGGACGCCCTGAAACCGTCCGGCGGCGGCATTCCGCTGCTGCAGATTTTGCTGCTGCTGTCGGCCACGATTGGCCCGCCGTTCCTGTTGCTGGCATCCACCGGCCCCTTGATGCAGAGCTGGTTCGCGCGCGCCGCCGGCCAGGACGCCTCGGTCTACCGGCTCTACTCGCTCTCCAATATCGCCTCGCTGCTGGCGCTGTTGTCTTACCCCGCGCTGGTGGAGCCGCGGTTCGCGACGCATATCCAGGCCTGGGCATGGTCGGGAGTTTATGCGCTGTTCGTGGTGGCGGCCGGATTGGCCGCCTGGCGCAGCAGCGGCAACGAACCGGCGCGCGAGGCCGTTCCCGGGACGCCCGAGCCGTTGCTGCCCATCGATCGCTGGTTTTGGCTGCTGCTGTCGGCGGTGCCCTCGGTGCTGCTGCTGGCCATCACCAACTATGTGCTGCGCAATATCGCCGCCATTCCGCTGCTGTGGGTGGTGCCGCTGGCGCTGTACCTGCTCAGCTTTATCATCTGCTTTGATCATCCCCGCTGGTACGACAGGGCCACCTGGTACCTGCTGCTGCCCATGGCCTTCGTGGTGGTCATCCTGTCGATCGTCAAGCCGTTCCTGATCGACAACTACATCGTGCAGATCCTGGGCATCGGCTCGGCGTTCTTTGTTTGCTGCATGGTGTGCCACGGTGAGCTGGCGAGCCAGAAGCCCTCGGCCACGCATCTCACGTCGTTCTACCTGACCATCGGCGCGGGCGGTGTGGTGGGCGGCCTGGCGGTGGCGGGGATCGCGCCGGTGATCTTCAACCGCGACCACGACCTGACCATCGCGCTCCTGATGTTCAGCGCCCTGGTGGGCGCTGTCGCCTGGAAGCGCTGGCCGGTGGGCGCGTCGCGCTGGGTGCGCTATCTGGCGCTGGCCGTGGCGCCGGCGACCTGGCCCGCGCTGATCTGGATCCTGGTGGCCCCCAGCCAGCCCTGGGGCGTGGAAGAGGTGCTGAATGTGCGCAATTTCTACGGCCCGCTGGAAGTCACCACGCGGCGCATGAACGTCAAAGGCGACATGGTGCTGGAACTGCAGAACGGCAACATCATGCATGGCCGCCAGCTCACCGATTCCGCGCGCGCCTGCGAGCCGCTCAGCTATTACGCCCGCACGTCGGGCGTGGGCGTGGCCATCTCCGAGATGGGCAAGCTGGGGCCGGTGAATGTGGGCGTCATTGGTCTCGGTTCTGGCACCATCGCCGGATACGCCCGGCCCGGCGACAAGGTGCGCTTCTACGAGATCAATCCGCTGGTGCGCAATATCGCCACCAATGTGTTCTCGTTCCTGAAATGCGGCGACACCAGCGTGGCCATGGGCGATGCCCGCCTGTCCCTGGAACGCGAGGACCCCAACAATTTCGACGTGCTGGCCGTGGACGCCTTCAGCAGTGACGCGATCCCGGTGCACCTGCTCACCACCGAGGCCTTCGATCTCTATTGGAGGCACATCAAGCCGGGTGGCGTGCTGGCGGTGCATGTCAGCAACCGCTTTATCGATCTCGCGCCCATTGTCGGCGCGGCGGCGGCGCGCGTGGGCAAGACCGCGCGCCTGATCTTCGACGATTCCGACGAGACGGTGGGCGGAAGCCGCTCCGACTGGGTGCTGGTGGTCGATGACGCCGCGTTCTTCGACGCCACCACCTTGCCGCTGGCCACCGCCGTGAACGAGGCGCCGCGCCCCTGGACCGATGACTACAGCAACCTGTGGCGGGCACTCAACGTCAAGTCAGGGCTGAACTAGCTATCGCCCAGCTGGCTACCGCTTATGCGTCCAGCCGGCGCGCGTCGGATCGCCACACCACTCCATGACCGCGCCGCAGGTGTCGCAGGCGTATTGCACCTGCTGCTTGACCTCGTCGCGCCCGACTTCCTTGAGGCCGGCGTGCGGCTTTTCCGTGCGGCTTTTGCACAGCTGAAGTTGGCACGCGCGGCATCGCGCTTCGGCGCTAAGCGTTTTCGAGGGCTGAACGTCGCGGGCGGCGCGAAGCAACATGAAACGAATCTCCGGCTGAAACCTGTGTGCGGGAGGCTATAAGCGGTCCCCGCCGCGCCGCCAGTGACAAAGATGAGCGGGGCAAGTCGGCGGTCCTGACGCGGATTTGGCCGCCATGTAACGGTTACCGCCGGGCCGCGGGCTGTCCCTAACAATCGTTTCACATGCAGGTCCGTTGAAGGCGCCAACGCCTGTTTCTAAATTTTACCGCGGGGTCCGGTTCGCTTCACACCCCGGCCCCAACCATGGTGAAAGGAAACAGGGAGATCGACGATGTCCATGCGTGGAACCGTCGCTGCGGCGACACTCATTTCTGTATTGGCCCATGCGCCGGCGGTCCTGGCGGCCGCCTGCGATGAGACCACTCAACCCGGCCGTTTCGTGGTGAAGGGCGATGAAGTGCAGGATACCAAGACCGGCCTGACCTGGCAGCGCTGCAGTATCGGCCAGAAAGTGCAAGGCGATACCTGTTCCGGCCCGGTCCAGACGATGAATTGGGATCAGGCCAAGAAGGCGGCGAAGGGTGGATGGCGCCTGCCGACGCTGGAGGAACTCACCGGCATTACCTTGCAGCCGTGCGGCATGTCGGCCGAGACAAAGAAAGTCTTCTCGGATTTCGATCCCCTCACGCCGTGGTACTGGACCGGGACCACGACCGAAAACAATTTGGCCTGGATCGTCGGCTTCAACAATGGCTCGACCTTCAACGGCTATCGCACCGCGCCCAACGCCGTGCGTCTCGTGAAAGGCGGCAAATAGCATCGCTGGCGAAACCCCTCGGGCGCACCGCCGCCCGAGGGTGCGCTGGACGCCTTGCCGTGCCATAGGCTTCGACGTCAGCGCGAAGTAATGACAATGCCGCCGCCGGCCAATATTGTAAGGCTCCCTTAAGCCTCCGGAGCCCTACGCCATGAAGACCCGCGCCGCCGTCGCCTTTGAAGCCAAGAAGCCCCTCGAAGTGGTCGAAGTGGACCTGGAAGGGCCGAAGGCCGGGGAAGTGCTGGTGGAAATCATGGCTACCGGCATCTGCCACACCGATTCCTACACCCTCGACGGCTTCGATTCCGAGGGCATCTTTCCCTCGATCCTGGGGCATGAAGGGGCAGGGGTGGTGCGCGAGGTGGGCGCCGGCGTCACCAGCGTGGCGCCCGGGGACCATGTCATTCCGCTCTATACGCCCGAGTGCCGCCAGTGCAAATCCTGCCTCTCGGGCAAGACCAACCTGTGCACCGCCATCCGCGCGACCCAAGGCAAGGGCCTGATGCCCGACGGCGCCACGCGCTTTTCCTATAAGGGCAAGCCGATCTACCACTACATGGGCTGCTCGACCTTCTCCAACTTCACGGTCCTGCCGGAGATCGCGCTCGCCAAGATCCGCACCGACGCGCCGTTCAAATGCGCCTGTTATATCGGCTGCGGCGTGACGACCGGCGTGGGCGCCGTGGTGAAGACCGCCAAGGTCACGGCAGGTTCAAACTGTGTGGTGTTCGGCCTGGGCGGCATCGGCCTCAACGTCATCCAGGCCCTCAAGATGGTGGGCGCGGACATCATCGTCGGCGTCGACATCAACGACGGCAAGGAAGCCTGGGGCCGCAAATTCGGCATGACCCATTTCGTGAACCCCAAGAACGTGCCGGACCTGGTGCCGCACCTGGTGAACCTCACCGGCGGCGGGGCGGACTACACCTTCGACTGCACCGGCAATACGAATGTGATGCGCCAGGCGCTGGAAGCCTGCCATCGCGGCTGGGGCGAGAGCATCATCATCGGCGTGGCGGAAGCCGGCAAGGAAATCGCCACACGCCCGTTCCAGCTGGTCACGGGCCGTGTCTGGAAGGGCTCGGCCTTCGGCGGCGCCAAGGGCCGCACCGACGTGCCGAAGATTGTCGACTGGTACATGAACGGCAAGATCGAGATCGATTCCATGATCACCCATGTGCTGAAGCTCGAAGACATCAATCAGGCCTTCGACCTCATGCACGAGGGCAAGTCGATCCGCTCGGTTGTCGTTTACTGATGACTCTCGAAACCATCTCTGAGCAGCGCTGCTTCGGCGGCGTGCAGGGTGTCTATCGTCATGAGTCGCGCGAGACCGGCACGCCCATGCGCTTCGCCGTCTTCACGCCGCCGCAGGCAAAAACCGCCAAGGTGCCGGTATTCTGGTTCCTGGCGGGCCTGACCTGCACGGAGGACAATTTCACGGTCAAAGCCGGCGCGCAAAGGATGGCCGCCGAGCTGGGCCTGATGCTGGTGGCCCCGGACACCAGCCCGCGCGGCGAGGGCGTTCCGGGTGATCCTGACAACGCCTATGACTTCGGCCTGGGCGCCGGGTTCTATCTCAACGCCACACAGGACCCCTGGGCGCGCAACTATCGCATGTTCTCCTATATCGTCGATGAACTGCCGCAAGTGATCGCGGGCTTTCCCGCGGATATGACGCGCCAGGGCATCTCCGGGCATTCCATGGGCGGCCACGGCGCGCTGACCATCGCGCTCAAGACTCCCGGCCGCTTCAAGGCGGTGTCGGCGTTCGCGCCGATCGTGGCGCCGACCCAGGCGCCGTGGGGCCAGAAGGCGTTTCCGCGCTATCTCGGCAGTGTCGACGCGGGCCGGGCCTATGACGCCACGGGACTGGTGGAAGAGGGCGCGCGCATTGCGGATGTGCTCATCGACCAGGGCGACGCCGACAAATTCCTCGACAGCCAGCTCAAGCCCAACCTGTTCGCGAGCGCCTGCGCCAAGGCCGGCATCGCCTGCACCTTACGCCTGCACCCCGGCTACGATCACAGCTACTTCTTCATTGCATCCTTCATCGAGGATCACCTGCGCTGGCACAAGGAACGGCTGGGATGACACTGCCGCCGGCCGCGCAACGCGCCTTCGAGGACTACCCTGTCGGCCTCAAGGTCGTGTCCAAGACTCATACCGTGACGGAAAAAGAGATCCTGGAATTCGCCAAGGAATTCGATCCCCAGTGGTTCCACATCGATCCCGCGCGCGCCGCCGCCAGCGACTTCGGTGGCTTGATCGCCAGCGGCTGGCATACCTGCGCCATGTGCATGCGGCTGTTCTTCAATGAGTTCCTGCCGGAGGCCGGAGCGTTGTCGCCGGGCGTGGACGAGTTGCGCTGGCGCGCGCTGGTGCGGCCGGGCGATGTCATTCATGTCGAAGTGACGGTCCAGGACGCGCGCATCACCCAGTCGCGGCCCGGCCGGGGCGTGGTCAGCACTTATATCGAAGTGATCAATCAGCGCGGCGACGTGGCCATGTCCTTCAAGGCCGCGAATTTCATCCTCACACGCGCTGCTATCGGCGGATAGTTTCGCGGCCTAAGCCCTTGCGGCTGTTAGCCTGATCTGCAAACGTCTGGCCTCCGCCATTGGGGAGACAATCATGTCGCGCTGGTCCATTTTCGTCACCGCCAAGATGCCCGACTATGTCGAGCGCGATATCGCGGCGGCCTTCGACGCCACCTTCAACACCACGGGCGAGAAGCTCACCCAGGAGCAGGTCCTGAAGGGTCTGGAAGGCAAGGACGCGCTGTTCGGCGGCGTCGGCGTCAAGATGGACGCGGCCTTCATGGACAAGCTGCCCTCGTCGGTCAAAGCGCTCGGCACCTATTCCGTGGGGTTTGACCACGTGGATATCGCCGCCGCCAAGGCCAAGGGCATGCCGGTGTTCAATACCCCCGATGTGCTCACCGACACTGTGGCGGAATGCGCCATGCTGCTGACCTTGGGCGTGGCGCGCCGCGTGACGGAAAGCGTCGCGTTGATGGCTGACTGGAAGGGGTGGACGCCGCTCCAGCTCAACGGCATGGAAGTCGCCGGCAAGACCATGGGCATTTTCGGATTTGGCCGCATCGGCCGCGCCATTGCCGACCGCGCGCGCGCGTTCAAGATGAATATCGCCTATTCCGATATGAACAAATTCTCGCCGGATCTGGAGCAGGGAGCCATCTACTACAAAGATCCCGCCGAGCTCATGGCCCATTGCGACATTTTGATTCTGGCCTGCAACTCAACACCGGAGACCCGGGGCTTCCTCAATCGTGAACGGCTGGCGAAAATGCGCCCCACCGCCATCGTGGTGAATATCGCGCGCGGCGATATCGTCAACGACGATGCGTTGATAGAGGCGCTGTCGCAGAACAAAATCATGGGCGCGGGGCTCGACGTGTTCAACAACGAGCCCAACTTCGATCCGCGCTACAAGACGCTGCCCAACGCTTTCATCCTGCCGCATATCGGCAGTTCCACCGTGGAGGCGCGCCGCCGCATGGGCCAGATCCTGATCGAGGGTCTGCTGGCCTTCAAGGACGGCAAGCCCGCCCGCAATCGCCTGGCGTGATTTAGCCCGCGGCGCGTCTCGCGAACTCAGTATTTGTTGACGATATCGACGATGTCGACCGGACCGCTCTTGATGTCGATGCGGGCATCCGACGCCGGCATGGGGTACTTCAGGCCCGTAGCGCAGTTGAACAGGATGACTTTGTCGGTCGGAGAAATCATTCCGCGCTCCGCCGCCGTGCGGTAGGCGACATAAGTCGCGGCGCCTTCCGGGCAGAGCAGGAAACCATCGCGCTGCGCCACATGGGACACCGCGGCCAGGATGTCGGCGTCTTCCACCGCCAGAGCGAAGCCGTTGCTCTCGCGGATGGCGTTCAGCATCAGGAAATCGCCAATGGCCGCCGGAACGCGGATACCGGAGGCCACCGTATGGGCGTTGACCCAGGGCTCCGCGTGCGTGGCGCCCTGGTCGTAGGCGCGCACGATCGGCGCGCAGGTTGACGCCTGCACCGCCACCAGGCGCGGCAGCTTGCCGGTGATCCAGCCCAGTTCCAGCAACTCCTGCCAGGCCTTCCACATGCCGATGAGGCCGGTGCCGCCGCCGGTGGGGTAGAACACCACGTCCGGCAGCGACCAGTCGAACTGCGCGGCCAGTTCCAGGCCCATCGTCTTCTTGCCTTCGATGCGATAGGGCTCCTTCAGGGTCGAGACGTCGAACCAGCCCAGCGGCTCTTTCCCGGCCACGATCATCTTGCCGGCCTCGTTGATGAGCCCGTTGAAGCGCCACACCTTGGCGCCCTGCAGCGCGATCTCGCGCACGTTCACTTCCGGGGTGTCTTCCGGGCAGAAGCAGAAGCTTTCCATGCCGACGTGGGAGGCGTAGGCCGCCATGGCGGCGCCGGCGTTGCCGTTGGTGGGAATCACCACGCGCTTTATCCCAAAGGCATTCGCCATGGAGACCGCCATGACCAGGCCACGCGCCTTGAACGATCCGGTGGGTAGGCGGCCTTCGTCCTTCACCAGCGGGGCGCAGAAACCTTTCGGCCGGCTGGCCTCGGACAACGCCACCAGCGGGGTCTGAACCTCGCCCAGGTTGATGATGTCCTCGGGGCGCTTCAAGGGCAGCAGTTCGTGCCAGCGCCACATGTCGGCGGGGCGGCCTTCGATATCCGACCGCTTCACGTCCTTCTTGAGCGCGGCGAGGTCTTAGCGGGCGAGCAGGGGCTTGCCGGCCTTGGACAGGTTTTGCGGCACGTTGATGTCATAACGCTCGCCGGTGGCGCTGCATTCAAGGTGGGTCGCGTAAGTGTAACGGCTGGTCATATCCGCCCCTGGTTTTTCAAAATGAGGCCGGATCGTACCCGCGCGCCGGAACGGCGGGAAGCACCCGCGCCGCTTTATCCCGAAAAATCAAACCCCATGGCGGCGCTCGTGCGTGGCCGGAGATATATAATTCTGCCTCGAAACGGCATGATGGCGGCCGCGCGGGAAATTCATGGGTATGCGCGATGGTGCAATTATTAGATGTATTCGCCAGCGGCGCCCGAAAAGGCTAATAACCCGCCTGTCCACCCCTGGAGGCCGCCCATGATCGATCTGGTGATTCCCGCCCGCCGCAAGGACCTGGGAGACGGGTTCGAAGTGGGGCGCATCCTGCCTTACGCCAAGCGCCGCATGGTGGGCCCGTTCATCTTCCTCGACCACATGGGCCCGGTGGATTTCAAGCCCGGGCAGGGCATTGATGTGCGCCCCCATCCGCATATCGGGTTATCCACCGTCACCTATCTGTACGCCGGCGAGATCATGCACCGCGACAGCCTGGGCTACACGCAAGCCATCCGCCCTGGCGCGGTGAACTGGATGACCGCCGGGCGCGGCATCGTTCATTCCGAGCGCACCGCGCCGGAGGTGCGTGCGACGGGCGGCCAGGTTCATGGTCTGCAGACCTGGGTGGCGCTGCCCGATGCGCATGCGGAAACCGCGCCCGCCTTCACCCACTACCCCGCGGATGTGTTGCCGCGGTTCGAGCAAGGCGGAGCGCGCGGCGTGGTGATCGCGGGCACCGCGTTCGGGCTGACGAGTTCGGTGACGACGCATTCGCCGTTGTTCTATGTGGACGTGGAGCTGGATGCGGGCGCCGGCATCGACCTCCCGGATAACTATCCCGAGCGCGCGGCCTATATCGTCCACGGGCGGGTGGAAAGTGACGCGCGCGCCGACGGCGCGGGGAAGGAAACAAGCCAGCATGACGCCGGCAACCTGCTGGTGTTCGGCGCGGGTCCTGCGTCCATCACCGCCGTGGACGGCCCCGCGCGCGTGATGCTGCTGGGCGGCGCGCCGGTGGGCGAACGCCACATCTGGTGGAACTTCGTCTCCAGCAGCGATACGCGCCTCGAACAAGCCAAAGTCGATTGGAAAGCCGGGCGCAT
>CANJOI010000137.1 GCA_947475365.1 Fidelibacterota bacterium
CGCCTGGTCTACCGCTTTGTGCTCATAAGCACCGCGGCACCGGCGATGGAAGCGCCGCGCGGGGTCTCGCCGTTCGCCGGCATGATCGGCAATCCGGTTACCACCGGCGTGTTCTTTGTCGTGGCAGGTTACTACCTCGCCTACTACACAGGCCTCCTGCGGCGCGGCCCGGCGTCCCCCTAAATAAAAAGCCCGGTGCGCTGCCGCACCGGGCTTTCGTTCAGCCTGCGAACCGGTGATTAGTCGCAAGTCTTGTAGTTGGACGACATGCAGGTGCGGGCCAGGGCGCGCGCCTTGGTGATCTGATCGGGCTGCATGGCCTTGGTCAGGCGGTCGCGTTCCGCGCCGGCGGTGTCGGCGACCTTGCCCGAAGACGTGGCGGCCGCGACGTTGAACAGCATATGCGCCTTGATAACGTCCTTGGGCACGCCGTCGCCCCGTTCATACATGCCGCCGTATCCGACGAAGGCCTTGGAATAGCCTTTGGCCATGGCTTGCTTGTACCACTTGGCGGCTTCCTGCGGGTTGCGGGCCGTGCCGGTGCCGGTGGCGTAGAAGTCGCCGACATTGGTCTGGGCCTCGGCTTCACCGTTCTGCCCCGCCTTGAGGTACCACTTTAAGGCTTCCTTCGGATCCTTATCGATCCCGCCCTGGCCGGCGGCATAGACGTTGCCGAGGTTGAGCTGCGCCTCGGAGGAATTTTGCTCGGCGGCTTTTTTCCACCAGGTCACGGACTCCTTCATGTCCTGCTTCAGGCCGGAGCCGGACGCGTAAAGGTAGCCAATGTTGAACTGCGCCTTCGGATTGCCCTGCTCGGCGAGCGGGCGCCACATCTTCTCGGCGGTCTTGAAGTCGTTTTTGGCGAAAGCCTTGGCACCGTCCTCGAAGGCGTCGGCGAAAGCCGCCGATGGCATCAGTGCGGCGAGGATCAGGGCGGAGCGGAGCGTTCTCTGAAACAACATGAACATTTCCTCTGACGGTTCGGGACACACTACTTGCCGCTTTCAGGCCTCCGCTCCAGAAACCGGCGCCAGGATCATAGGGGCGTCGGCGCGCGATTGCGAGAGCGAGGCGAGGCGCGGTGTTATCAGCGGCGCTAATGACAATATGACTAGCGCTTATGGCGTTGTTGGGGCGTTGTTCGACACGATTTCGCCCGAGAGTCCTCACATAGGCTGCGCCGGCACCATTAAGGGAGTGCCTCATCCTGGCTGCACAACCGGGTCGGCGGTATGACGCGCCTTTGACAAGAAAATGACGTGATTGCGCCGCTGTGACTCTCGGAACCCCCGGCGGGGCCACTGGTACCAGGAGCCCGGCCCGGAAAGCTCACACCGGAAAAATTCTGGGGAGTGATTCTGGCGGCGGCCTTTCGCGCATCGGCGCCCAGTGTTTAAGGCGACATCATAATCTCTCCGCAGCCCCGGAACTTTGAAGGCGGACAGGCCGTTGATTTGCCATGTCACGTCCCTTGTTTTCGTGTTTGTGTGCGGCGCTGGTAGCTTCGCTTTTTTCCTCCGCCGCCGGTGCGCAGACGCTCGCGGCCGATACCTCCGAAGCGGCCCCTTTGCCGCCGCCCATGTCCATTACCCAGCGTTACGTGCCTGTGAAAGCGCCACGCCCGCCGCTCGCGCTTTTGCTGGCGGACTCGCCGGTTGTGACCGTGGCTGAAGCGGGTGCGCCCGTCGTTGTGGAAGAGGTCGGCGCCCGGCCCGCGATCGCGGCCTTAGCGCCCGGCCGCCTGGCGATCAGCGTGTCTCCCGCGCATCAAGAAGAACGCCACGAATAAGCACCGTGCTGCCGGCGCCGCCAAGCCGGTGGCCGGACGCGGAGCATCAACGCCGTCTCGTATTGCTCTTGAGGGATGGTTTGGCCGGCGTGTCGCGAAGCTCCCGGCGTATCATCAGCTTCAGCCCAGACCACACTTCATCGACGGCGCAGACCTTGACGTCGACGAGCCCGGTGGGCAGGGCGATCTCGCGGACGGTGTTCTCGGTTACGTCAGTGGCGACACCTGAACTCTTTTTCGGCCATGAGACCCAGATGAAGCCGTCCGGCGCCAGCGCGCCGCGTGCGCTAGCCACGGCCATTTCAAGATCCGCGCGGCTTTTCACGAACACGTGCGCCGCATCAAGAGGGGCAGCGGGCGTCTTGAGAACCTTCAGCGCCAAGCCATCGGCCTCGATCGTGGCCCGCACGTCCTGGGGCATATTGCGCCACCACACGCGCTGACCGTCCTTCAGCGATAATTTCCCCGCCAAGGATTTCGTCGAATATCCGGCCATGTCTGCCGGTCCTCCGCGTCAGTTTTACGAAGGGTACAGGCGCAGGGCAGGTTTGTCCCAAAGGGGTATTGCGAACCATTCTCAATTGCAGTACTTGTGTTTTATGACCCAGCCTCGCTCCCTCTCGCGGCCCGTTCTCCTGCGTTGCGCGCTTATCGCAACGCTCTGCTTCTTCATGGCCCCGGCCTGGACGCCAGCTTGGGCGGCGGACGATCCGGCGACGGTGCAAACCGTACGGCAGACCTGGAAGCTGCTCGATTATCTCGCGGTCGATTACGGCGGCGCGGTTGAGAACGGGCAGGTCGTCAACGCGAACGAATTCGCCGAGATGAATGAATTCGCCGAAACCGCGCGGGCCAGCGTCGCCGGGTTGCCCGCCAAGGCCGAGCACGCCGGGCTCATCAAAATCAGCGAAGACCTGAAGACGGCCATCGCCGCGCATCAGCCCATCGGCGAGGTCGCGCGCCTGGCCCATGCGCTGGCCGACGGTTTGCTGGCCGCCTACCCGGTGCCCATGGCGCCGGTCACCGCGCCCAATGTGGTGCGCGGCGCCGCGGTCTATGCCGAGAGCTGCGCCTCCTGCCACGGCGTCACCGGCATGGGTGACGGTCCGGCGGGGAAAGACCTGGATCCGCGGCCCATCGCCTTCACCGACCACACCCGCGCCGTCGAGCGCAGTGTGCATTCGCTGTACGAAGTGATCAGCCAGGGCGTGGCCGACACCCCCATGGTCAGCTTCCAGGACATCCTGTCCGAAGAAGACCGCTGGGCGGTGGCGTTCCATGCCGCCGGCTATGCCTATACCGATGCGCAAAGAACCGCGGGCGAGAGGCTGTGGAAGGACGACGCGTCCTTACGCGCCCGTATTCCCAACCTCGAAGCGCTGACCCGCGCCACGGAAGTGGCGCTGGCGGTGGATATCGGCCCCGACAAGGCGGCGGCCGTGCTGGCGTACTTACGCGCCCATCCCGATGTGATGACCGCCAGCACCGGCAGCGGCCTCATGCTCACCCGCAGCCAGTTGGCGGAAAGTCTGAAGGCCTATCAGGCGGGAGACTCCGCGCGCGCCGGCTCTTTGGCGCTGTCGGCTTATCTCGATGGCTTTGAGCCGGTGGAAGCGGTTCTGCGCTCGCGCGATGCGGCGCTGCTCGCCCAGATGGAAACCGCCATGGCCGAGCTGCGCACGCGCATCAGCGCGCGCGCCGATGCCGCGCACGTGGCGGCGCAGATCGACGTGCTGCGCGGCCTGCTCGATAAGGTGGACACGGCGCTGGCGCCCGGCGCCGATGATGGCACCGCCACCTTCCTCGGGGCCTTCACCATCCTGCTGCGCGAGGGCGTCGAGGCGCTGCTGGTGATCGTCGCCATGCTCAGCTTCCTGGCCAAGGTCGAGCGCCGCGACGTGCTGCCCTATGTCCATGCGGGCTGGGTGCTGGCGCTGGTGGCCGGCGTCGCCACCTGGGCGGTGGCGGCCTATGTGATCGACATCAAGGGCGCCCAGCGCGAACTGACGGAAGGCATTTCGTCGGTGTTCGCCGCCGTGGTGCTGCTGATGGTCGGCGTCTGGATGCACGGCAAAAGCGTGGCCGGGCGTTGGCAGGCTTATATCAAGGAAAAGCTGTCGTCGGCTTTGACGAAGGGCTCGGCGTGGTTCCTGTTCGCCCTGGCGTTCATCACCGTCTACCGCGAGGTGTTCGAAACCATCCTGTTCTACATCGCCCTGTGGACTCGCGGCGACGGCGGCGCCATCGCCGGCGGGCTTGCGGCCGGGATCGCGGTGCTCGCGGTCATCGCGTTCGTGCTGCTGAAGACCAGCAAACGTTTGCCCATCGGGCAGTTCTTCGCCTGGAGTTCGCTGTTGATCGCGGCCCTGTCGGTGGTGCTGGCGGGCAAGGGCGTGGCGGCGCTGCAGGAGGCCGGCGTGCTGCCGGCCATGGCCATCAATGGGCCGCGACTGGAAGCGTTCGGAGTCTATCCGTCGTCACTCACGCTCGCGGCCCAGGGCGTTGCCCTTGCCATCGCCATCATCGGCTTCTGGTGGAACACCCGGGCCAGGCCAGCCACGGCTTAGCGGCCTTTAACCGCCTTCTCCAAGGCGCTGGCGACCGTGTCCAGGACCGTGGTGCGGGCATAGTGTTTGTCGTCGCCGGGGATCACATGCCACGGCACGCGTGAGCACCGGGCCAGCATCTCGTCGGCCGCCTCCAGATAGTCGTCATACTGCTTGTAGGCGTGCCAGTCGGTGCCGGACAGCTTCCATCGCTTGAAGGACGTGTCCTCGCGTTCCTTGAGCCGGCGCTTTTGCTCCTTCTTGGAGATATGCATCCAGAACTTGAGCAGAACCACGCCCGAATCGACGAGCTGCTGCTCGAAGGCGTTGATTTCGGCGTAACCGCGCTTCCATTCCGGCTTGCGGGTGAATTTATCGACCTGCTCCACCAGCACCCGGCCATACCAGGTCCGGTCGAAAATGGTGACGCCGCCCGCGGGCGGCAACTGGCGCCAGAACCGCCACAGGTAATGATGCGCGGCCTCTTCATCGGTCGGCGCGGCGATCGGCACCACGTGGAAGTTGAAGGCGTTGAGGCTGTAGGTCAGGCGCCGGATCGCGCCGCCTTTTCCCGCCGCATCCCACCCCTCGAAGGCGGCGATGCACGGAATGCCTTTGGCGTGCGCGGCCTTCTGCGCGGCATACACGCGGTGTTGCAGCTTCGGGAAAGCGCGGCAGTACGCCGTATCGGACAAGCGCGGCATGCGCAGTTTGGCGAGCGATGCGGTGCGCTTGATTGCGGGCAATTCCGGCGGCAGTGCGCCGGGGACGTCGTCCTTCTTCCCGCGCTCCTCCCATGCCGCGATATGGGCCGTGAGCGCTTCCTCGAGGATTGTCAGCACGCTCGCACGCCGGAAGTTGTCATCGGTTCCCTCCACGACATGCCAGGATGCGGCGGCGCTGTCGGTGGCCTCCAACAGGGTTGCCGCGGTCTTGATCATGGCCTTGTATGGCGGCTGGGGCGGCAACGCCGCGTCACTGGTGCGGAAGCCGAACAAGGGATCCACCTTGTGCGCGCTGGTGGCGGCTTTGTTCGCGGCTTCGCCCACATGCAGCCAGAACTTGAGCACCAGGGCGCCGCTGTCCGTGAGGGTGCGCTCGAAGGCGCGGATATGCGCGATCCTGGCCTTCAGTTCCGCGAGACCGCCTTTTTTCGCGCCCGCGGCGATTGCCTCGCTATGCCAGCCGCCAAGATAGAGCCCCGTGGCCCCATTGGCCGGCAGGCTGCGCCAATAGCGCCACAAGGGCGGCCGGCCCCGGTCCTCCGGCGACGGTCCGTCGAAGGCATGGCTCTCGATCCAGCGCGGGTCCATCCAGGTATTGAGCAGGTTCTGGGTGTCGATCACGCCCGCGCCGCGCACCCCCGCCAGGACAATCACGATGGGAAAGCGCGCCAGACTCAGCGCCTTTTGCTGGGCGGTGATCAGGTTGAGCCGGAGTCGGTCCTTGAGGGCGCGGAACCGTTCGTCCGACAGGGTGGCGCCGATCTCGGCCGCCTTGAAATTCAGGTGATCCATCCGCCTTTAGCCCCGATCCTGGCCGCGCGCAGTTTCATGCGCTTCCAACATAGCCGTTTCGCTGCGGGCGCGCTTGGAATCCCAGGCGCTTTATTGTATTTCCGGCCCCATATTCATCCCCGGCGCTCCGATCCCTCGGGCGGCGCCCGCCACCAGGAAAGAGAAGGTGCACATGGCTATCCGCGTTGCCCTCAATGGTTTCGGCCGCATCGGCCGCAATGTCTTCCGCGCCGCCATGGAAGCGAAACGCTCCGACGTGGAATTCGTCGCGATCAATGATCTGGGGCCGGCGGAATCCAACGCGCACCTCTTGCAGTTTGACTCGGTCCACGGCCGCCTCAACGCAGACATCAAGGTCTCCGGCGACGAGATGTCGGTGGACGGCCGCAAGGTGAAAGTGCTGAAGGAGAAGGATCCCTCCAAGCTGCCGTGGAAAGATCTGGGCATCGACATCGTCGCCGAATGCACCGGCATCTTCACCGACAAGGACAAGGCGCAGGTGCACCTCGCCGCCGGCGCCAAGCGCGTGCTGGTCTCGGCCCCGTCCGTGGGCGCCGATCTCACGGTGGTCTACGGGGTCAACCACGAGAAGCTGACCAAGGATCACCTGGTCGTCAGTAACGCCTCCTGCACCACTAACTGCCTCGCGCCCGTCGCCTATGTACTGCACAGCCTGTTCGGCATCCAGCAGGGCTATATGACCACGATCCACGCCTACACCGGCGATCAGCCGACGGTGGACACCCTGCACAAGGACCTCCGCCGCGCCCGCGCCGCCGCGCTCTCCATGATCCCGACCTCCACCGGCGCCGCCAAGGCGGTGGGTGAGGTTCTGCCGGAGCTGAAGGGCAAGCTGGACGGCACCTCGATCCGCGTGCCCACCCCCAACGTGTCGGTGGTGGACCTGAAGTGCGTGCTGGGCAAGGCCGTGACCGAAGCCGACATCAACAAGGCCATGCAGGATGCGTCCGAAGGCAAGTCGTTCAATGGATCGCTGAAGGGCGTGCTCGGGTACAACACGCTGCCGCTGGTCTCCATCGACTTCAACCACAACCCGGCCTCCAGCACCTTCGACGCCACCCAGACCAAGGTGATGCCCGGCAACTTCGTGCGCGTGCTGTCCTGGTACGACAACGAGTGGGGCTTCTCGAACCGCATGCTCGACACCATGGCCTATATGGCCAAGGTGCTGTAACGGCCCATGCCCGCCTTCAAGAGCCTCGCCCAGGCCGACGTTTCGGGTAAAAGCGTTCTCCTGCGCGCCGATCTGAATGTGCCCATGAAGGACGGGCAGGTGACCGACGCCACGCGCATCGAACGCCTGATCCCTTCGATCAAGGCGCTCACCGCCAAGGGCGCGAAAGTGGTGGTGCTGTCGCACTTCGACCGGCCCAAGGGCAAACGCGTCCCGTCCATGTCGCTGGCGCCGCTGGCGCCGGTGCTGGGCAAGCTGTTGGGGCAGGACGTGGCGTTCGCCGGCGACTGCATCGGCGATGCGGCGCAGAAGGTTGTCGATGCCTTGAAGCCTGGTCAAGTCGCCTTGCTTGAGAACCTGCGCTACCACGCCGGTGAGGAGAGCAACGACCCGGCGTTTGTGAAGGCGCTGGCGTCCTTGGGCGACGTCTACGTCAACGACGCCTTTTCGGCGGCGCACCGCGCCCACGCCTCGACCGAAGGTTTGGCCCATATGTTGCCGGCCTATGCCGGGTTGCAGATGCAGGCGGAGCTGGAAGCGCTCACGGCGGCGCTGGAGCATCCCAAGAAGCCGGTGATGGCGATCGTCGGCGGCGCCAAGATCTCCACCAAGCTCGACGTGCTCAACCATCTCACCGGCAAGGTGGATATGCTGGTGATCGGCGGCGGCATGGCCAACACCTTCCTGAACGCCCAAGGCATCGACGTCGGCAAATCACTTTGCGAACGCGACCTCGCCGGCACCGCGCGCGAAATCCTGAAGAACGCCAAGGCCAACGGCTGCGAGATCCTGCTGCCCACCGATGCCGTGGTGGCGGACGCCTTCAAGGCCGGCGCAGACTCCGCGGTGTGCGACATCACGGCCGTGCCCGCCGACCGCATGATCCTGGATATAGGGCCCGCCAGCGTGAAGGCCCTGGAAGCCAAGCTCGCGGCCTGCAAGACCTTGCTGTGGAACGGCCCGCTCGGCGCCTTCGAAATCAAGCCGTTCGATACCGCCACCATGGCGATCGCCGCAAAGGCAGCCGAACTGACCAAGGCCGGGCAGCTGATCTCGGTGGCGGGCGGCGGCGACACGGTTGCGGCGCTCAACGCCGCCGGTGTCGTGGACCAGCTCAGCTATGTTTCCACCGCCGGGGGCGCTTTCCTGGAATGGATGGAAGGCAAGGAACTGCCGGGCGTGAAAGCGCTCGGCTAGAGCAGCCGCGCGGCCAGCACGGCGGCGAAACCCATCAATACCGCGCCGGCGCCCCGGTTGATCCATTTCAGGATCGCCGGTGTTATTTTTGTGCGCGCCGCGCCGATGGCGCCGCTCAGGACGATCCACCACGCCAGGGACCCCGCGAATGTGCCGCCGACCAGGGCTCCGGCCCGCAGCGCGCCGCCGCCGGTCGCCAGTCCCAAGCCGGCAAAAATCGCGGCGAAGGAAATGATGGTGGCGGGATTGGTCAGGGTCAGGAAGAAAGTCTGGGCGAACAGCGCGGCGTGAGCCCCGCGCGCCGTCGCCGCCGTCGCCGCCGCGGGTTGCACCATGGTCCGCGCCCCCAACCAAGCCAAGGTGAGGATGCCCACAACCTGCAGCGGCAGCGCGATGGCGGTCACGGCGGCCGACACCGCCGTCAGGCCGAACGCGGCTACGGCCGCATAGCTCGCATCCGCCGCGGCCGTACCCAGGCCTCCGGCAATGCCTGCCGCGGGCCCGTGCTCCAGCGTGCGGCGGATACACAACAGACCGATAGGCCCGACGGGCGCGGCGATGGAGAAACCCAACACCGCGCCCTGGGCGAAGTCGCCAGCAAACGTCATTGCGTCTTCACGAGATGCTCCGCGATCTGCACGGCGTTGAGGGCGGCGCCCTTCAGCAACTGATCTCCGGCGACGAACAGGGCGATGGTGCGGCCCGAAGGATCCGAGAGGTCCTGGCGGATGCGGCCCACCAGGATCTCGTCCTTGCCCGAGGCGTCCTTGGGCATGGGGAACAGGTTGTTGGCGCGGTCGTCCACCAGCTTCACGCCGGGCGCCTTCGCAATCATGGCGCGCGCCTCGTGTTCGGTGATGGGGCGTTCGCATTCGAACGAGATCGCCACCGCATGGGCGCGCAGCACCGGTACGCGGATGCAGGTGGCGGAAATGCGCAGGTCCGGATCGCCGAAGATCTTGCGCGCCTCGCGCATGACCTTGATCTCCTCGTCGTTGTAGCCGGTGACGGGATCGATCTTGGTGTTATGGCTGAACAGGTTGAAGGCGTAAGGGTGCGGCAGCACCTTGGGCGCGTAGTCCTGCCCGGCGAGATAGGCGCGCGTGGAGTCCGACAGTTCCTCCATGGCGGCCGCGCCCGCGCCCGAGGCCGCCTGGTAAGTGGCAAGCTGCACGCGGGTAATGCGGTTGTGCTGATGGATCGGCCACAGCGGCATCATGGAGATGATGGCCGCGCAGTTGGGATTGGCGATGATGCCCTGGTGCGCGCCGATCTCCTTGGCGTTCACTTCCGGCACCACCAACGGTACATCGGCGTCCATGCGAAAGGCCGAGGAGTTATCCACCACGACGGCCCCCGCCTTCACCGCGATCGGCGCATACTTTTTCGAGGTCTCGCCGCCGGCGGAGAACAGCGCGATGTCCACGCCCGCGAAGCTGTCTTCCGTCAGCGCTTCCACGGTGAGGGATTGGCCCTTGAACGGCAGGGTCTTGCCGGCGGAGCGGTGGGACGCGAGCAGCTTGAGCTTGCCGACCGGGAAGTTGCGGGCAGCGAGGCAGTGAAGGAACTCCACGCCGACGGCGCCGGTGGCGCCGACGATGGCAAGCGAGCAGGGGGCGAGGGGGCGAGGCTGGTGGTTCATAAGCGCTTCTCCATTCTGGGGTGGGAGAGATGGCGCCTGAAATGACAAAGGCCCCATCCGATCCGAGGGGCCTTTCGAGGGTTTGTCTGCTGACTGCGTCTGACTTACGCGCACGACCTCGAACGCCCACTGGGTGTAGTGGTCGTTTTGGTATTGGTCGTGGTTTTTTTGGTCAGGTGCATCATGGCGGGCGGGAAAATACGTCCGGCGGCGGTGTTTTGTAAAGGGGGAGGCTAGTCGAGGCC
>CANJOI010000138.1 GCA_947475365.1 Fidelibacterota bacterium
GCGCTATCGGCCAGTTCGGCGAACACGAACGGCACACCCACCGAGGCCGCGACCGGCATGTGAACCCGCGTCGCAACGTCATTCGCGGCGAGCCCCAGGCAGTCGGCGAGCATGTTCGCATCCACGTCGCCCAGACGCTTCAAAGGCTGCGGCGCGGTCACCAGGCAGTTGGTTACCGCCCCGCCCGCGCGCTGAACGTCGATGGTCACCAGGCCCGCGCCTTCCTCGAACAGGAGGCGGTCGCCCACCGGTTTGCCGAAGAATTCCGCGCGCGACGCCACGACGAAAGCGGTGCCGACATTGGGATGCCCCGCGAACGGCATTTCCCGCGCCGGCGTGAAGATGCGCACCTGGGCGGTATGCGCCGGATCTTGCGGCGGCAGCACGAAGGTGGATTCGGCATAGCCGAACTCGGCGGCGATAGCCTGCATGGCCGCGGTGTCCAAGCCCCGGGCATCCGTGAGCACCGCAAGCTGGTTGCCGCCGAATCGCCGGGGCGTGAACACATCCACCGTCTCGAACGCGTAGCCGGTCATGGGCCATCTCCCTAAACGTGTGCTCACTCTGCCATTCTGCCGGGGTAGCGCAAGCCGCACGGGCCACCTAAATTAGCAACCCACCCCTCCGGCACCCGCACATGTCACTGGTCACTGTTCCGCTTTACGCCAAGCCGCCCGCAGGCCCGCGCGCCAACTTTAAGCTGGTGAGCGACTACACGCCGGCGGGCGATCAGCCGACGGCGATCAAAAGCCTGGTCGAGGGCCTGAACGCCAAGGAGCGCAACCAGGTGCTGCTGGGCGTCACCGGGTCCGGCAAGACCTTCACCATGGCCCAGGTGATCGCGCAGATGGGCCGCCCGGCGCTGATCCTCGCGCCCAACAAGACCCTGGCCGCCCAGCTCTACGGCGAGATGAAGAGCTTCTTCCCCGAGAACGCGGTCGAATATTTCGTGTCTTATTACGACTATTACCAGCCGGAAGCCTACGTTCCGCGCACCGACACCTACATCGAGAAAGACTCCAGCATCAATGAACAGATCGACCGCATGCGTCATGCGGCGACGCGTTCGATCCTGGAGCGGCGCGACACCGTGATCGTCGCCTCGGTGAGCTGCATCTACGGCATCGGCTCGGTGGAGTCCTACGCCCGCATGACCATTCCGCTGAAACAGGGAATGGTCATCCCGCGCGCCGAACTGCTGAAGCAGCTGGTGGCCCTGCAATACAAACGCAACGACCTCGACTTCCACCGCGGCACCTTCCGTGTGCGCGGCGACGTCGTGGAGATCTTCCCCGCCCACTACGAGGACCGCGCCTGGCGCCTGTCGCTGTTCGGCGACGATGTGGAGTTCATCCACGAGTTCGATCCGCTCACCGGCGAGAAGACCGCCGACATCGCCGAGGAAGTGATTTATCCCTCCAGTCACTACGTGACGCCGCGACCGGCGTTGTCGCAGGCCATGAAGGGCATCCGTGCGGAATTGAAGGAGCGCCTCGCCCAATTCAATGCGCAAGGCAAACTGCTCGAGGCCCAGCGCCTGGAGCAGCGCACCATGTTCGACCTGGAGATGCTGGAAACCACCGGCCACTGCAAGAGCATCGAGAACTATTCCCGCTTCCTCACGGGCCGCAACGCCGGCGAGCCGCCGCCGACCCTGTTCGAATACCTGCCCGAGGACGCGCTGCTGTTCGTGGACGAAAGCCATGTGGCGGTGCCGCAGATCGGCGGCATGTTCAAGGGCGACTACAACCGCAAATCCACGCTGTCGGAATTCGGCTTCCGGCTGCCGTCCTGCACCGACAATCGCCCGCTCAAGTTCGAGGAATGGGAGGTCATGCGGCCCGACACGGTGTTCGTGTCGGCCACACCCGGCACCTGGGAAATGCAACGCACCGGCGGCGTGTTCGTGGAACAGGTGATCCGCCCCACCGGCCTGATCGATCCGGTCTGCATCATCCGCCCCGCCGAGAAGCAGGTGGACGATCTGCTGGCGGAAGTGCGCACCGTGACGCAGAAGGGCCTGCGCGTGCTGGTGACCACCCTCACCAAGCGCATGGCCGAGGATCTGACGGAATACCTGCACGAGAACGGCGTGCGCGTGCGCTACATGCACTCGGACATCGAAACCCTGGAGCGCATCGAGATCATCCGCGACCTCAGGCTCGGCGCCTTCGACGTGCTGATCGGCATCAACCTGTTGCGCGAGGGCCTGGATATCCCTGAGTGCGGGCTGGTGGCGATTCTGGACGCCGATAAGGAAGGCTTCCTGCGTTCGGTGACGTCGCTGGTGCAGACCATCGGCCGCGCGGCGCGTAATATCGACGGCCGGGTCATTCTCTATGCCGATAAGATGACGGACTCGTTGACCAAGGCCATCGGCGAAACCAACCGCCGGCGCGAGAAGCAGCAGGCCTTCAACGCCGCCAACGGCATCACGCCGGAGTCCGTGCGTTCTCGCATCTCCGACATCATCGACAGCGTGTACGAACAGGACCGCGTTACGGTCGACACCGGGCTCGCCGAGGAACCGCACCTCATCGGCCACAATCTGCGCGCCACCATCGAGGATCTGGACAAGAAAATGCGCGCCGCGGCCGCCGACCTGGAGTTCGAGGACGCCGCCCGCCTGCGCGACGAGATCAAACGGCTCGAGAGCCTCGCCCTGGAGTACGGCGGCGACAGCGATGGGATCGGCGGGTCCGGCGAGGCGGCCGAACCGTCAGCGCTTCCCAGCCAAGACGCCGCGCGCAAGTCCGTGCGCCACCGCAACAGCAAGAGCGGCCGGCGCGCCGGCCGGTAGCGCGGCTGAAAACTACGGCTGGGACTCTGTGGCTGGATGCGCCGCTTTGAGGCGGCGGAAGGACATGATGCTGAGCGGGATGGTGGCGATCAGCCCCAGGCCCATCAGACTCAAGGTCGCCCAAGGTTCGGTCACCAGGAACGCCATGAAGGCGCCCACCGCCACCATCATCGGGATCACCCAGTTGGGCTTCAGGCGCATATGCTTGCCGGAATAGACCGGCACCTGGCTGACCATCAGCAGCGACGAAGCCAGCAGGAACGCCCCCGCCACGAACGGCTGCTTGAACACGTCGTAGCCGGTCTGCAGCCACATGATCAGCGGCAATATGGCGATGCCCGCCCCCGACGGTGACGGCATGCCGGTGAAATAGTTATGGGCCCAGGCGGGCACGTCGGGCTGGCCGATCATGGTGTTGAAGCGCGCGAGCCGCAGCACGCAGCACACGGCATGCAGCAGGCACACCGCCCACCCCAGGCCGCCCGAGGCATCCATGGCCCAGAGGTACATGATAATCGCCGGCGCCACGCCGAAACTGATGGCGTCGGCGAGCGAGTCCAGTTCCGCGCCGAATTTGCTGGTGCCGCGCAGCAGCCGGGCCACGCGTCCGTCGACCCCATCGAGCATGGCCGCCGCCACCAGGGCGATCACCGCCCGGTCCCATTGGCCGTTGATGGCGTAGCGGATAGCGGTGAGGCCCGCACAGGCCGCCATCACCGTCACCACATTGGGGAAGATGCGGTTGAACGACAGGCTCTTGAAGCGCTTCGCCGCACCCGCGCGCGCGCGGCCCAGCGGACCCCGCAGGCGGCGGGGCGCTTCGTCGTCGGTGAGGTCGCTGTCGTCCTCGGCCATACGCTGATCCAAAATGCCGGTTAGCGAACTTCGCCGTCGCGGTCGCCTTCACTCAACGTCATATCGGCGATAACGGTTTCACCGGCCACGGCCTTTTGACCCACCACCACCAGGGAATTCACGCCGGCGGGGAGGTAGATGTCGAGGCGGCTGCCGAAGCGGATCATACCGAAGCGCTGGCCGGTCAGGAGCTGCTGGCCCTCGCGCACGTCACAGCGGATACGCCGCGCCACCAGGCCGGCGATCTGCACCACCGCGAACTCCTTGCCGTCGGGCGTGCGGATGGCGAGCGCCTGGCGCTCGTTGTCCTCACTGGCCTTGTCGAGCGTGGCGTTCAGGAACTTGCCGTGGAAATACTCTTCCTTGATGACCGTGCCGCCGATGGGCGCGCGGTTCACGTGGCAATCGAACACGCTCATGAACACGCTGACGCGCGTCATGGCCGCGGGCCCCAGGCCCAGTTCCACCGGCGGCGTCGCCGGACCGATCAACTGCACCACGCCGTCCGCCGGGCTCACCACCAGGCCGGGGCGCGTCGGCGTGACGCGGTCGGGATCGCGGAAAAAATAGAAGCACCAGACCGTCGCGCCGAGGCCCACGAGGCCCAGGAAGGTCCACATCCACCACAGGACCAGGGTGATCACCGCGAAGATGGCGACGAATCCCGGACCTTCGGGGTGCAGCGGCGGCAGCAGATAGTCGCGCCAGCCGATCTCGGCGCTCTTGAATCCGTCGTTTCTGGTCTGGGTCATCGCTCACCGCTGGTCATCTGATGCCGCAGTCATAACATTGAACCGCGGCGGAAGTCAGCGGCGCGTTACATTCTATCCTTGGGCAGCTTGAATACCTGCCCGGGGTAGATCAGGTCGGGGTTTTTGATCTGGCCGCTGTTGGCGTCGTAGATCTGCGTATACAGGATGCCCTGGCCGTAGACCCGCCGGGCGATATACCAAAGGCTATTCCCCTTGATGACCGTGATCTCGCCCTCGGCGAGGGCGATCTGCGCCTGGTCGAGCTTGAACGGCACTTCCACCCGCGCCAGCACGTTGTTGTTGGGACCGACCTGGTCGGCGCGTAACAAGTGGTCGCCGGCCGTGGCTTTCCCCTTGGGCTCCATCTGCCAGCGGCCATCGGCATCGGCCACCGCGCGGCCCAGGAATTCGTTGTCGAGGTACACCTGCACGGTCGCCCCCGGTTCGGCCTTGCCGCTGACGGCGAATTTTCCGTCGGCGCCGTAATCGACGCCTTCGACCGCGAGCTTGCCCGGCGCCGCCGAGGGCCCCTGCAGCACGCGGCTTTTGCCGCCGTCGCGGGACTGCTCGACGATCAGGACCTCGCCGTTGCGCTCGGGCACCGACATGACGACCACGTTCTGCGAGAACAGATCCTTGCCGTCGGCGCCGGGTGTCTTGAGGGAGAACTGGCGCGTGCCCGGCGCCACCGGCGTCGAGGGCAGGTACAGCCATTCGCCGCGGGCATCGGCCGTGACACGGCCAATTTCCTTGTCGCCGTCGAGGATGATGACCGTGGCGCCCGGCTTGGCCCGTCCGGCCATGACCAGATTGCCCTTGGGATCGATGCGCACCACGTCAAAGCTGGGTGAGTCCGGACCGGTGACGATCTGGGTGACCGGCGTAACGTTGCTGTGCTGCAGGCTGTAGGTCAGAACACCGGCGCCCGCCACCAGCAGCGCGCCCACGACGGCTACGATCAGCGGCGTATTGCTGCGGCGTTTTTCGGGAGCCGCGGCGGAGGGTTCGGTTTCAAAATCCAAGGCCAAAGTCCCTTAGTTGCCGGTTACACCAGTTACAGAGGAGGGAACGGCAGGCGTCTTTTCGGGTGTACGCAATCGCATTCCGTGATGCAACCAAGGCATGGCGGAAATATGGCTCTCGCCGCGAGCGGCCCCTGAATATGGCCTGTCGGACCCGATACGAGGCCCCCGAGACTAGGCCAATGAGCGTTAAGGCGCGGTTACGTAGGCCACCGCGGCGGCCAAAACCAGCGGCAGGGCCGCGACTCCTGCCAGGACCACCGGAAACAAAAGCCCGGAAATACGCGCTTTGGGGAGCGGCACGCGCCGCGCCGTCCCGTCGGCGAACAGCATCAACGGCAGGAGGAGAAGCGCCGGGCGGACCGCGGGATGGGTCGCCGCCAGGGCCCAAACCAGGGCCAACAGCGTGGCGCCCGCGCCGAGCACAATGGCGTCGCCCACCGGCAGGGGAATGAGTGCGGCGATCACGCCATAGGCCGCCAGCGACAGCGACAGCATCACAGCCGTGATGGACAGTGGAACGTCATGGGCCACCGCGGCGACCGCCGCCACCGCCAGCGCCAGCATCGCCGTGATCACCAGCACCACCGTGGTGTCCGCGCGCAGGCGATCAAGGCGCGCCAGCACCGCGAGCGCGATGGCGATCAGCCCGCCGGTCAGGATCAGCGTATCGGCGGGCAGCGGCCCGCGCGGCATGAGGGTCCCGGTGACCGACGCGGTCACCGACACCGCCACGACGGCCACGGCCGCAATGACGGTGGCAAAACGCCGGCGGATGACCGTGTCCACCAGAACGCCCATGAGCAGCGCGCCCAGGGCGATATGGCCGATGCGCGTGAAGGGGTCCGACGGCATCCACCCCGGACGCCAGACGATGGCCCAGGCGATCAGGAACCCGGTGATGACCGCCGCGCCGGCGAGCCGCGCGCCGCGCTCGGCCCCCAGCCCCAGGCGCAATCCGCCGGTGAACACCAGCGTCAGCGCGAACGGCAGGATAATCCCGAGCGTGAGCTTCACGCCGGTGCCGCTATCTCTGCTTCGCCACGTCCGCGGCCTGCACCGCGCTTCCGGTGTTGCCCCAGCTGGAACGGACGTAGTTGGCGACCGCGGCGATCTCGGCATCGGTCATCACCTCGCCCAGCGGCTTCATGGTTTCCCACTGGCCGGTGGAGATTTCCTTGGGCGCGTTGGCGCCGTAGATGATGATGTTGATCAGCGAAGACGGATCGCGGTGCTGGACGATGGCGCTGCCCACCAGCGGCGGCGAGGTGAACATGCCGCCGCGGCCGGAATCCTGATGGCACTTGGCGCAGCGGTCCTTGTAGACCGCCTGCCCGGCCTTGGTCTGGTCCTCGGAGATCGGCGCGCCGGCCGGCAATTCCTTGGGCGCCAGGCTCTTGATGTAGACCGCCATGGCTTTGGTGTCCTCGACCGACAGGTGACGCATGCTGTTGACGATCACCTCGGTCATAGGGCCCCAGGTGCCCGCGTGATTGGCGGTGAAGCCCTTGTTCAGGTACCGGGCGATATCATCCGCCGACCAGGCGCCGAGGCCGGTCTTGGCCTGGGTCAGGTTGACCGCCGACCACTTGCGGACCTTGGGCTCGGCGTCAGCGGCTCCGACATGGTCCAGGATTTCACCGCCGGCGTAGGCCAGGTCTTTGTTCTCGGCGAGGGTGATGGTGCGCGGGCTATGGCACATGCTGCAGTGGCCGAGGCCTTCGGTCAGATAGGCGCCGCGGTTCCATTCCGCCGACTGGGTGGTGTCGGTCTTGTAGCGCTCCGACGTATGAAACAGCGCGTTCCAGAACATCATCGGCCAACGCATCGTGAACAGGATGCCGTTGGAGGGCGGCGTGTATTTCACCGGCTTCAGGGTCTTGAGATAGGCGTAGATCGCCTTGACGTCGTCGTCGGTGACCCTGGTGAAGGCGGTGTAGGGGAACGCCGGCCACAGATAATGGCCGCCGGGCGAAACGCCGTCATGCATCGCCTTGATGAAGTCTTCTTCGGTCCACTTGCCGAGGCCGGTCTCGGGGTCGGGCGTGATGTTGGTGGAGAAGATCGAACCCATGGGCAAATGGAATTCGAGGCCGCCCGCGAATTCCTCACCGCCCTTGCGGGTATGGCAGCTGATGCAGTTGCCGGCGGTGGCCAGGTACTTGCCCTTCTCCACTTTCTCATCGGTCTGCGGCGTCATGTCCGAGGGTACTGCGGCCGGAGTCTCGGCGGCGGGCGCTGCGATCTCGGACGGCGGCAGCGCGGGCGCTTCACCGGTGCGCGGGGCCATGGCAGGCGCCGGGGCATCTGTCGGCGCCGGCGCGGGCGCATCGGCGGCCAGCACGAGGCCAGCCAACACCAGGGCGCTGACCGGTGCGGAAATCAGAAGGCCGAGCTTGAAGGAGCGTTTCATGGGGGCGCACTCTGTAAGCGGTTGTGATGAGGGTCGGGGGGAATATACCGGCGCCCGGCCAGGATTCCAGCGCGTGTTTTCCGGCCTAGCGTTTGGTTTCATCGCGGTAGAGGTCGTGACAGGCCTTGCAGGCCAGGGCGTCCAGCACATTGACGCTGGCGGCGCCCTTTTCCCGGGCGGTTTTGGCGGCCGCCGCGGTCTTGCGCGCGAAATCGTTCATCCGTTTGGCGAAATCGGGCCACTTTTTCCAGATTTCGGGGCGCGCCTCGCCGCCTTCGACATGGGGCTCGAAAGCTTTGGCGGCATAAGAAGCCGTCAGGGCGATGGTCTCCAGATGGGCCGCCGCGTCACCGGCGACGGTGCCCGACAGGATCATGCCCAGCGCCGCCGACTGCTCGTTGAGGGTAATCATCAGGTGGCGGCGGTAGTCCAGCACGTCACGATCGTCGGCGCGCGCGGGCGCGGCCACCCACGCCACCGCCAGAAAGCCCAAACACGCTGCTCTCAACGTCATCCCGCACCCTCAAACACAAAGCGCCTGCCCCCGGCCGGGAGCAGGCGCTTTGCTTTAGCTTAAGTACCGCGAAAGGCTACTTCTTCTGTTCGCGATAGATCTCGTGGCAGCCCTTGCAGGTCATCGCGGTCGCCATCTTCGGCTTCACGGCGTCGAGGCCGCCGGCCTGGGCGGTCTTGGCGAGGTCGGCCATGTTGGCCGAGAGTTCCTTCGAGCGCTTAGCGAAGTCATCCCACTTGGCCCACACGTCGGCCTTGGACTCGCCGCCGGCGACTTTTTCCTTGAAGGCGGCTTCGACGGTGGCGGCGGTCACGGCCAGGAGCTGAGCGTGGATCGCCACGTTCTCGGCCGGAGCCTTGCCCTGCATCACCATGGCCAGGGACTGCGCTTGTTCGCCCAAAGTCTTCATGATGTGCTGACGGTAATCGATAACGTCCTGATTGTCGGCGCGCGCAACGCCCGACAGCGTGGTGGCGGCGAGCAGAGCAACCCCAACCGCGATGTGGCTCAGACGAGTCATTTTGAACTCCAATGTTGGACCTGGTAGCGGGCGACGAAAAAATTATCGGCCGGGATTGTGGCGCTTTTTGGCTGTCCGTCCAAAGACGTAGAGCCCCCGAGGCGCCCCGTATCCCCCGCAGCCTCAATGGATCAGAGCTTTACAAAGAACCAGCCTAGGTGGCAAGAGCGCCCACCCGAGATTCTGGCCAACCTCCAAGGATCACGATCCTGTCATGACACTGTCTCCCCCGTCGCCCGGCGCCCCGATACCGTTGGGGGGCCACCGCTTGACGGCCATGTGCGTGTTCTGCGGCGCCAACCCGGGAGCCGATCCGGCCTTCCGTGACGCGGCCGTGGGGCTGGGAAAGGCCCTGGCCCTGCACGGCGCCACCCTTGTTACAGGGGGCGGCTCCACCGGACTGATGGGGGCCGTCAATGACGGGGCGTTGGGCGCCGGGGGCAAGGTGATCGGGGTGATCCCGGATTTCCTGAAGAATAAGGAACTGGCCGACCTGCGCTCCACGGAATTGGTGGTGGTGCCCGACATGCACACCCGCAAACGCACCATGTTTGAGCGCTCTGACGCCTTCTGCATCCTGCCCGGGGGCGTCGGCACCCTGGACGAAACCTTCGAGATCGTCACCTGGCGGCAGCTCCACCTGCACAACAAGCCCATCCTGGTCTTTAACGTGGGAGATTACTGGGGGCCGCTCCTGGCCATGTTTGACCGGATCGAGAATAAGGGCTTCGCCCACCACGGCCACGCCGCCATGCTGACGGTGGTGAACAGCCCCGAGGAGGCCATCCGCGCCGCCGAGCGCGAGCTGGCCGAACCCAAGCCGCAGGTGCGGTTCTCGGGCATGAAAGAATCTCATATATAGCAATGAGTTATAGGGCGCCTCGCCGGGCCTTTCCCGGCTTGCGCCGCCCGCGGGCGATGCACTACGTTCGCCTCGACTTATTCATAAAAACCCGCGGTGGCCGCTGCCGCCGCATTTTGGGGGACAAGGAAGCTCATGGCCAAAATTAAGGTGAAGACCCCGGTCGTCGATCTCGACGGCGACGAGATGACCCGCATCATCTGGCAGTTCATCAAGGACAAGCTGATCCTCCCCTACCTGGACATCGAGCTGAAGTATTTCGACCTGGGGGTCGAATACCGCGACAAGACCGAGGACAAGGTCACGGTCGACGCCGCCAACGCCATCAAGCAGTACGGCGTGGGCGTGAAGTGCGCCACCATCACCCCCGA
>CANJOI010000139.1 GCA_947475365.1 Fidelibacterota bacterium
CTTTGCGCATTGTTGTAAAAAATTGTCGTAATACCGTAAGCGCTCCAGGTGCATTTCACCCAAGATCGCCGGTGTGACCCGCACGCGCAAAAGGGCCGGCATGGAATTGTCTGTGGACGGGACCGACCTGGACGCCGCCGATCTTAAGATCCTGCGGCTGCTTCAGTATGACGCCGATCTGTCGATGCAGGAGATCGCCGAAAAGGTCGGCTTGTCCCATACGCCCTGCTGGCGGCGCTACAACCGCCTTAAGGAAACCGGAGTCATCCAGGCCAAGGTCGCGATCATTAATGCCAAGAAGATCGGCAAGAATGTCAGCGCGATCTGCCACGTGGTGCTCGACAAGCACACCGAAAGCGCCCTGCTGGCGTTTGAAAAGTCCGTGCAGGCCTGCCCCGAAATCGTCGAATGCTTTTCCATGACCGGCGCCAAGGACTACATGCTCCGGGTCGCGGTCTCGACCATCGAGGATTTCGAGAAGTTCCTGAAGAAGAATCTTCTGCATCTGCCGGGCGTCGCCACGGTGGACACCAATTTCGCGATCAACACCATCAAGCTGACGACGGCGCTGCCGATTTAAGCGCAACGCAAGGAGTTCGGACCGTTCAGGACAGGACGCGGCGGGGGAGACGGCGCTGGGAGGCGCCAAGGCCGCGGAATGCAGCACAACCAGTTTCAGGCGGCTCCGGAGCCGCGCCACAGGGGGAGGATACAATGCGGGATATCACCAAGAGTCGCTTTGCTAGTGCGCGCGCGCGGGCGCTGACGTCGGTCAGCCTCGGCGCCATGCTGGTGGGGGGCGCCGCACACGCCCAGACGCCGCCGGCGCAAGCCGCCCAGGCGCCCGCTGTTGACGAGATCGTGGTCACCGGATCGCGTGTGGTGCGCGACGGCTACGAAGCGCCGACGCCGGTGACGGTCGTGGGCGTTGAGCAGATACAGGCCTCTGGTTTTCCGAACCTGTTCGATGCGGTCCGCACTATGCCGGCGTTCGGTGTGTCCTCGGACGGAACCCGCGCCGGCGGAAACTCGGTGTCCTCCGGCAGCCAGGGCCAGAACACTTTCAACCTGCGCAACCTGGGCTCGACCCGCACGCTGTCGCTGCTGGACGGCCACCGGATGGTGTCGTCGGATTTGAACGGTGCCATCGACACCAATATCTTCCCGCAGAATCTGATCAGCCGCGTTGACGTGGTGACCGGCGGCGCCTCGGCCGCTTACGGCTCCGACGCGCTCGCGGGTGTTGCCAACTTCATCCTCAATACCGAATTCACGGGCATCAAGGGGGAAGTCTCCAGCGGCATCACCACCTACGGCGACGACTGGACCGCCAAGGCCAACATCGCCGTGGGATTCCCGTTCGCTGGCGGACGCGGCCATGTGCTGGCCAGCTACGATTGGGCCTGGGATCCAGGCGTATTCCCGATGAGCGCGCGCGACTGGAACAAGGTTGCTTGGAAGATATTGCCCAATACCGCTTACGGCACCGGTCCGGGCCAGAGCACCTCGGTCCCGGCTTTCCTGGTGCGCGATCACACCGGCCTCATCAACGAGACCCCGGGCGGCATCATTTCGGCCGGTCCCCTGAAGGGTATCGCCTTCACGAAGGACGGCACGCCGTTCCAGTTCATCTATCCGGCGACCCAGGGCGGTGCTTATATGGCGGGGGGCAACGCGCCTTATGGCGACAGCTCGCAGTATGCCCAGAACGTCACTACACGCTCGCGCCTCGAGAACTTCTACGGCCGTGTGAGCTATGACCTGACCGACGACGTCAACATCTACGCTCACTATATCGCCAACTACTCCAAGACGTTCGGTCTGTCGAAGCTCGACGACTCTCCCGGCACCATCGTCATCAAGGCCGACAACCCGTATATCCCTGCCAGCGTCGCGGCGCAGATGACGGCGTTGAAGCTCACCACCTTCAACATGGGCTCGTTCCTGCTCGACATCCCCAACCTGTCGTCGGACTTCAAGCGCCGCACGTTCAGCTATGCGCTCGGCGCCAAAGGCAGCGCCGACGTGGCCGACACCACCTGGAAGTGGGATGCATTCTTCCAGTACGGCCTGGCCAAGAACAATCTGAAGGTGCCGACCCGCAACAACCAGCGGTTCCCGCTGGCCATCGATGCGGTGCGCGCCGCCAACGGCACCATCGTCTGCCGCGTCAACGCCGACGCCATCACCACCAACGACGATCCGAACTGCCTGCCGTTCAATCCGTTCGGCTGGGGCAAGAACGACGCCAACGTCATCGCCTATGTGAAGGGCAAAACCTGGCGCCTCCAGGACAACTACGAAAAGCTGGCGGCATTCTCCATCAACGGCGAACCGTTCTCCTCCTGGGCCGGCCCGATCTCGGTGGCCGTGGGCGGCGGCTGGCGTCAGGAAAAGGTGGTCGATGACAACGCCGGCCCCAATCCCTACGACCCCGTGTCGCTCACCCGCCCATTCAGCGCGGGCAACTACCTGCCCACCAACGGCCAGTACAATGTGACGGAAGGGTATCTTGAAACCGTCATTCCGCTGGCCAAGGACGCGGCCTGGGCCAAGGCTCTGGACTTCAACGGCGCGGTACGCGCCACGGACTACAGCGTCTCGGGCTATGTCACCACCTGGAAACTCGGCCTGACCTACAACCCGATGGATGACCTGCGCTTCCGCTTTACCAAATCGCGCGACATCCGCGCGCCCAACCTGGGGGAACTGTTCGCCACGGGTACCGGCGGTCAATCGGGCGGGGTCCTGGACCCGTTCAACAATAACCAGGCCGCGCCCCTGTTCCTGACGCAGACCGTCGGCAATCGCAGTCTGAAGCCGGAAAAGGCGGATACCCTGGGTGTCGGGGTGGTCTTGCAGCCCAAGTTCTTCCCCGGCTTCTCGGCCTCCGTCGATTACTTCGATATCGATATCAGCGGCGCGATTCAGTCGGTCAACGCCCAGAACACGCTGTATCTGTGTTATGCGGGCCAGTCCGCACTGTGCGGCAATATCACGCGCGCCGCTCCCACGGCCGGCCAGACGGTGGGTACAATCACCTTGGTTACCTCGCGCCCCACCAACTACTTGAACCAGGTTGCGCGCGGTATCGACTTCGAGGCCAGCTACACTACCAGCCTCGACTCCATCGTCAGTGACTGGAACGGCAATATCAACGCGCGGTTCCTGGCCACCCGCAATCTGGAACTCTCCACCAACGATGGCCTCAATCCGGTGCAGGACCAGGTCGGCAACAACAGCGCGGCCGGCAGCGGTTCGCCCTACTGGAAATATGTGGTCAACGTCACCTATATGCTCGACCCGATCACGCTCTCGTTCACCGGCCGCGGCGTCAGCGCCGGCAACTACGGGCCAAGCTACCGCAGAGAAGCCTGCACCTCCGGCTGTCCGGTATCGAGCCTCTTCCAGCAGACCATCGATTATAATTACATCGCCGGTCAGTGGTTGTTTGACGTGAATATGTCGTACCGGTTACTGCACAAAAATGACGGCGGCGCCGATGTTGACGCCTTCCTCACGATCTCGAATATCGTCAACTCCGATCCGCCGGTCGTGGCCAACATCAACACGGAATACTGGCACCGCACCAACAGCCTGCTTTATGACGTGCTGGGCCGCGCCTTCCGGACCGGCATCCGGTTCAAGTACTAGAAAAAAGGAGGGGCCCGAAAGGGCCCCTCCGATTTTGGGGCAATGCAGAAACGCTAGGTCCGCGCTGTACCCTGCAGTTCGTCTTCGATGTGGATGCGGATGATCTCGTCGAAGCTGGCTTCGGCCTTGAAGTCCAGCGCCGCCGCGCGGCGGGGGTGGAACGCTTTGGGCCAGCTGCCCACCAGCCGTTCGATGGCGGGATCGTGCGCGCGCCGGATCAACGCCACCGCTTTGTTACCCGCCACGCGCCGCAGCGCCTCGATCTGGTCACCCACCGAGGCCGAAACGCCCGGCATGTTGAGGGTCCGGTTGGCGCCGAGCGGGCCGAGATCGATGACCGCGGCGTGGATCAGGAAACCGACGGCCGCGCGCGGGCTGGCGTGCCAGGTTCTGATGCTCTCCGGCACCGGCAGCACCGCTTCCAGCCCGGCCAGGGGCTCGCGGATAATGCTGGAGAAGAAGCCCGAGGCGGCCTTGTTGGGCGCGCCCGGCCGGACGCAGATCACCGGCAGGCGCAGGCTCACCCCGTCGAGATGGCCTTTGCGCGAGAAGTCGTTGACCATGAGTTCGCAGGCCGCCTTCTGGGTGCCGTAGCTGCCCTGGGGTGTGGCCAGAAAGTCGTCCTCGATCACGTCGGGCAACGGTGTGCCGAACACCGCCAGCGACGAGGTGAAAACAAACCGCGGGCAGTAGGGCGCCGTCAGCCCTTGCATGCGGATCGCGTCCAGCAGGCGGAACGTGCCGTCCAGGTTGACCTTATAGCCCTTCTCGAAATTGGCCTCCGCCTCGGCGGACACCACGGCGGCCAGGTGGAAAATCACGTCCGGCCGGTGGCCAATCCAACGCGGGATCGCGCCGGGCGCGGCGATGTCACAAGCTTCCGTCGTGACCTGGGCGCCCGGCACGGCAACCGGCTTGGGCTCCCACACATCGACCAGGTGCAGCGCGGTGATCTTGCGGCTGCCCAAGGTGCCGGCGGACAGGCGTTGGGTGAGCTTCACGCCGAGCATGCCGGCGGCTCCGGTCACCAGAATACGCATGGCGGTTTCCCTCCCCAGGGTCGGCCGCAACTGTCTCAAATGTCCTTGTCCTCGTCTTACAATAAGACGACAATTTCCAAGAGAAATACGACAGCACGGGTTTGGCTGGCGGCGCTGGGAGGCGGTGCCTGTGGAACCATAGATGGGGTGAGGACGACTGCGACTCTAGAGCTGTGAATTCCGCCGCGGTGCGTGGCGGAGGAGGGAGGGGGCGATGACCGTGGCGACGGACGACGAGACCAGAGCGCGTGGACAGCGCACCCGCGCACGGCCCGAAAGACCCATGGTGCAGCGGCCGATCGTGCCGGGCAAGCTCAGGGTCGGCTTCATCCTGGTGCAGCCCTTCACCCTCACGACATTCGCCGGATTTATCGATGCCCTGAGACTCGCCGCTGACGAGGAAGACCGTTCCCGCCAGATCGACTGCGAATGGACCATCCTGGGCAACGCCGACGAAGACGTGATCTCCAGCTGCGGCGTGCCGGTGCGCCCGTGGGCGCCGTTCGCCGATCCCACGCGCTTCGACTATATCTGCGTGGTCGGCGGCATGCTCCATAACGGCCAGACGGTTCAGCGCGGCGCCTGCGGATTCCTGAAGAAGGCCGCGCAGGAAGGCGTGCCGTTGATCGGTCTCTGCACGGGCTCGTTCGTGTTGGCGCGCGCGGGCCTGCTGGCGGGCTACGACGTCTGCGTCAGCCGGTTCCACCGCGCCCGGTTCCAGAACGAATTCCCCGATCTTAAGGTGCAGTCGAGCCAGATGTTCCTGGCGGACCGGGACCGCATCACCTGCGTCGGCGGCACCTCCACGGTGCACCTGGCCGCGCACCTGATCGAAAAACACGTCAACCGCGCACGCGCGGTGAAGACTCTGCGCTTGCTCTACGAGGAAAACCCGCTGCCCGTGAATGCCTGGCAGCCCGAGGCCATGATCGCCCACCAGGCCAAGGACCTGATCGTGCGCCAAGCCATGCAGATCATCGAACAGGACCTGGCGGAACCCGAAAAGCTCTCGGACCTGTCCCAGTCACTCGGTGTGAATTTGCGCCAGTTGGAACGCCGCTTCATCTCCAACATCGGCATCACCCCGCGCGAGTACCGCTTGCGCCTGAGGCTGGCCCGCGCCAAATGGCTGATCGAGCAGACCGACCGCTCCATGACGGAAATCGCCCTGGAGAGCGGCTTCAACAACTGCTCGCACTTCTCCAATACGTTTAAGAGCCACTTCAACTCCAAGCCATCCGACGTGCGCAGAACGGCGCGGCGCGGCGCGCTGGCCTAACCACGCGACGCAGCGCCCCGGCCACCGGCGTCCGAGGCCTGCCCCAATTCCGGCGCAAAATGGGGCATCCGCCGGCTTGCTTAGTATTTGATGATATCGCTCGGCAGCGTCGGCGTGTGCTTCGGCGTACGGATCGCCTTGGTGGCCTGTTCGAAGTCATAGGCGAAGCCGATGAGCTTGGGCTCGGACCACGGCGTGCCCAGGAACGACATGGTCACGGGCAGGTTTTCATCGCTGGTCATGCCCGCCGGCACCACGATTTCCGGGAAGCCGGACTCGTTGGTCATATTGCCGGGGGAGGCGCCGGCGTTCGAGGCGTCGTTGAACGGCTTCGGCACCTCCGCGATCTGGTTTGCGGGCCGGGCGTTGGTGGGGAAGAACAGCGCGTCGATCTTGTTGTCGGCGAAGACCGCTGCGATCCCGGCCTTGAAGGTGGGAAGCATCTGGTCGCGTAGGACCAGGAACTGGGGATCGGTGATCGCCAGGGCGCGTTCGCCCGAGTAGCGCAGCGCAAACGCCTTTTCGGGGCTGGCGTAATGGGTGTTGGGGTCGTTGGCGAGCCTCACCAGATCGTCGAATGACTTGGGATACTCAGGCTTGGTGGTTTTCAGGTAGTCGGTGATCTGCGCCTTGAACTCGGAATTCACCAGCAGCTCGTAGATGCCGCCGCGCGCGGCCAGCAGATATTCCGGAAACACCACCGGCTCGACGATTTCGGCGCCCAGCTTCTTGAGCTGGGCGACCGCGTCGGCGGAGATCTTCTTCACCTGATCGTTGCCGCCCATGAATTCCGGGGTGATGCCGATGCGCACGCCCTTAAGGCTGCCGGCCTTGAGGTATTTGGTGTAGTCCGCTTCCGCGTGGCTCGCGCCCAGTTCCGTGGCCGCGTCGGCGGGATCGCGCCCGGCCATGACGCCCAGCGCCACGGCGAGGTCGGTGACGTTGCGCGCGATCGGTCCGGCGGTGTCCAGCGACAGGGCCAGCGGCACGATGCCGGCGCGGCTCACCAGGCCCCAGGTGGTTTTGAGGCCGGCGATGCCGTTGACCGAGGACGGCCCGCGGATCGAGCCGCCCGTGTCGGTGCCGGTGCCGAATTGCGCGAAGCCCGCGGCGATGGATGCGCCGGTGCCGCCCGAGGAGCTGGAGGGCACGCGGCTGGTGTCGTGCGGATTGTGCGTCTGGCCGCCCATGGAGCTGAAGCCAGCCGGCGCGCGGCCCTTCTTGACGACTTCCGGGTCCTTGGCGCCGTTGACCATGCCGCCGGAGCCCGCGAATTCATTCATGTTCACTTTGGCCACGATCACAGCACCCGCATCACGCAGGCGCTTCACCACGAAGCCGTCCGCCGCCGGGACCGAGCCCTTGAGCAGTTGCGATCCGGCCGTGGTGGGCATGTCGTGGGTTTCGTAGTTGTCCTTGAGAAGGATCGGGATGCCGTGCAGCGGTCCGCGGATCTTGCCGGCGCGACGTTCGGCGTCCAGGGCGCGGGCTTCCTTCACCGCGTTGGGGTTGACCATGATCACCGCGTTGATGGCGGGACCCTTCTTGTCATAGGCGGCGATACGTTTGAGAAAGGCCTCGGTAAGCTTCTGCGAGCTGACCCGGCCGGTGGCCATGGCCGCCTGTTCCTCGGGGATGGTGGCGGTGGTGATGTTGAGTTCCGCCGCCTGGACGACCGGCGCGAACAACAGCACCAGGCCCACGACAATCGTCTTGCACATCTTCGCCTGCATCCCACGCATTTTATCGCCCCCTGTTTGTCTTCATTGAGGCCTCAACTTTACCCCCGCCAAATTCGAACTCAACCGTTACTTGGCCAGACCCGGCGCCATTTCGGGAGTTGGGCCGCCGCGTCCCCGTAGTGGCGATCGCGGTCCCGCCGTGTGCTGACAGAAAATCACGACTGGTGGCGAATTAAACTCAAGCCTGCGTCATCGGGTTTCTTGTTATTCTTAAATGGTGCGGCCGGCTGGGGGGTTAGTGCTGGTTCGCCAAGGAGCGTGTTCCGGTTTGTATTCTTGAACCACGGCGGCATCTGTCGATGCCGGCCGCCACGAATTATTGCCGTCCACAAAAGAGGGGATATCACCATGCTGATGAATGACACTGCTCGTTTTCCGCGCGCAAGGAAGAATCATGTACTCGCTACGAGTTCCACCGCGGCTATAGCGGTTGCTATGGCCTGGTCTCCCGCATTCGCACAAAACCCTCAGACCGCACAAACGCCCGCGGTGGAGGAAATCGTGGTCACCGGGTCGCGCATCGTCCGCGACGGCTATGAGGCCCCGACCCCGCTGACGGTGGTCGGCGAAGCCCAGATCGAGGCGGCAGCACCCAAGGACATCGCGGACTACGTCAACCAGCTGCCGGCGCTCGCGGGCAGCGTCACGCCGCAGAGCAATGCGGGAGGGCTCAGCGCCGGCAACGGCGGCATCAACGCGCTCAACTTGCGCGGCATCGGCACGGCGCGCACCCTGGTGCTTCTGGACGGCCAGCGCTCGGTCCCGGCCACCCAGTCGAACCAGGTCGACATCGGCGCCTTCCCGCAGCAGCTCATCTCCCGCGTCGATATCGTCACCGGCGGCGCCTCGGCGGCTTACGGGTCTGACGCTCTGTCCGGCGTGGTGAACTTCGTTCTGGATAAGGAATTCGTCGGCCTGAAAGCCGAGGTCAGCGGCGGCATCACCAGCTACGGCGACGACCAGGACTGGAAAGTGCAGATGGCCGGGGGCACGGCGTTCGGCGGCGGCCGCGGCCATTTTCTGCTCAGCGGCGAGATCTCCAAACGTGTCGGCATCCTCGGGGCGAATTCGAGCGAGATGCTTCCCAACAAGCGCGAATGGATGAACGGCATCGACGGTGTCCTGACCAACCCGGCCCGCACCGCCACCAACGGCCTGCCGCAGTACATCGTGCGGCCGAATGTCGCCGCGTCGGCGGCCACCTACGGCGGGATCATCACCTCCGGCCCATTGAAGGGTACGGCGTTCGGCCCCGGCGGCACACCCTATCAGTTCCGCTACGGCTCGGTTGCCGGCGTCTATATGTCGGGCGGCGATTATCAGATCTCGGACGTGACAGCGGCCTATACGCTCGATCCGCGCCACACCCACCAGACCGTTTTCACCCGCGCCTCCTACGACATCACCGACAACATCAACGTTTATGTCTCGGCCTCGTGGGATCACACCTGGCATGAGAGCTATTTCGGCGTCAGCGGCGAGCTCAACACGCTCGTCATGAAATCCGACAACGCCTACATCCCCGCCAGCGTCAAGGCGCAGCTGACCGCGCTCAAGATCACCCAGTTCACTTTCGGCTCATGGGTGGACGGCCTTCACGAAGGTTCGCTCAACGACCGTTGGGTCAACCGCTATGTCGTCGGCGGCAGCGGCAAGTTCGATGCGTTCGACAGCGGCTGGAGCTGGGATGCCTACTATCAAAAGGGTGTCACGCGTGCGTCCGAGAATTCCCTGGGCAATAAGCTGAAGCCGGTCTACGCCCAGGCCATCGACGCGGTGGCCGACCCCGCCACCGGCCGGATCGTCTGCCGGTCGACTTTGACCAATCCCAACGACGGCTGTCTGCCTTTCAACGTGTTCGGCAACAACGTGGCAACCCCGGCGGCCCGCCTGGCCCTGGTGGGGGGGCACTTCTGGGGCAACTCTTACCGCTATGAGCACTTCAGCCAGGATGTCATGGCGGCCAACGTGCGCGGCGAGCCGTTCTCCAACTGGGCGGGTCCGATCTCGGTTGCGCTTGGCGTCGAACACCGCGTTGAATCGTCCACCGGCATTGTCGATGCCAACTCGCTGGCCGGTAACTGGTACGCCGCCAACTATCGCCCGACCATCGGCAAATACAACGTGACCGAAGGTTTCGCGGAAACCGTCGTACCACTGGCCAAGGATCAGGTTTGGGCGAAGTCCCTCGATTTGAACGCCGCGGTGCGCGGCACGGGGTA